>JAKUNJ010000004.1 GCA_022451965.1 Dehalococcoidia bacterium
CGATGTAGGATCCCAAAAGTAAGACTCAATTCTCGCAGATTCTTCATGTGATTCCACTTCATCAACTTTTATAACTGGATTGAATGATTCTCTTGCTTTTTTTTCATCAATATTTGCATTTAAGTATTCTTTAGCCCATTCAGATAAATCAGATTCTCCTCTTAGGAATCCGCAATAATTAAACTTTTCGTCAAATATCTTTACTTTTTGATTCCCCCAATCGCAAACGTAATAATAATTATTTTTATCTAGAGCTACATCTGAGGGTCTGAATAATTCTTCTTCGTTTGTACCACTTACACCAAATTTATCCAAAAAATTTCCTTCTTTATCGAAAATTTGAATTCTATCATTTCTCCAATCAGCTACTATGACAGTTTCATCATAAATTTTTATTCCCCATGGTTTGTCAAATTCACCATTACCTGAACCTTCTTTACCCCAAGAATGAATAAATTCTCCATCATTAGAAAAGATTTGAATTCTATCATTCATGTTATCGGTAATAAAAATTTGGTCTTTATCATCAATCGCAATACCAGAAGGAAAGTTTATTTCTCCTTCTTTTTTCCCTTTTACACCCCATCTATCTAAGTATTTCCCATCTTTATCAAATATTGATATTAAATTTGTATATTCGTCTGTTACATAAACATTATCTTTTGAATCGAAAGCAACTGAGCAAGGCCAGTAAAGTTCACCAGGATTTTTACCAAATTTAGAAAATTCACCAAAGTAATTATTATTTATATCACAGATTGTAATTCTTAATCCTGCTGTATGAAATGCTCCACTTCTACTGACAACAAAAAGTTTATTTTCACTATTTAATGCAATATCTCTTGGGAGGTGGAAACCTCGACCTCCTACATCAGCCGTGAATCCTACGGTATGAGAGTAATTAATTTTAGTATTCTCAAATAATTCTTTCATTTTATACCATTTGATATTCTCTAGAAGATACTATGAGTTTGATTAGAATGCTAATAAATTCTTCGTTGATTTTAAATTCATCTTCTTGAATATAATCATTTAAAGCCTCTTTAGTAGATGAATGTAATTCTATATAACCTAATTCTTCGCAACAAATATTTAAAATATTTTCTTTATCAGGAGTTTTATTGAAAATATTTTGCACAAGTGTTTTTGATGGATTTCCAAGTACATCAGAACAAAAATTTATTCTTTGAATTACTGAACCTGTATTTATCCATTCTTCTCCACCTTGCCATCCTTCGACCGATGTTGGATTTAGAAGTGGCTGTCCCATTAAACCTGAACTAATTGTAGCTTGATAAACTTCTTCTGAGGGGATATCAAATCCACCGGATAGTCTTACAGAATTTACAACTAATTCTGATGGACTTTTAATTCTCTTATTATAAATCTCTTCAGATCTAAAATATTCTGACTTAAATAAATCTCTTAATATTTCTTTTATGTTATACCCATTCTTAAAATAAGATTTTGTTATAAATTCGATCACACTTGGATCAATAGGTTCCTTATGTGGCCATTGAGGTACTGGAAGTTCATCTTTTATAAAAAAATGATAAATATGTCTGGCTAAAAAATTTGCAGTTGCTTTTTGCTTGCAAATAATTCTTACTATATCTTCTCCATTAAAGTTACCTTTTTCACCTAAAAATTCTTTATCATCATAGTCATGATCATTTTCATCAAATTTAAATTGCCATGCAACGTAACCATAAGGCCTTGCAGTATTATTTCTCATCTTGATAGCCATATATGGCATATTTTCCACTGTCCAGCCTGTAAAGGCTCTTGAGCATTCCTTAATATCTTTTTCTGAGTAATTTCCAACTCCCATTGAAAATAGTTCTAATATCTCTCTTCCATAATTCTCATTTATATTTTCTTTATGATTATCTTGATTATCTAACCACATAATCATTGCAGGATCTTTTGATAGTTCTATCAGCAAATTTTCAAAAGAGCCTAATCCATGTTTTCTAAACATTTCAATTTGAGAAGTCATCACCTTGCCCTGAATTAGTTTATTTTGCCCTGTAGCAAAAACTCTGTGCCAAAACAAAGCAACTTTTTCTTCAAAAGGAAACTTAGAGTGTGCCATTCGATACATCCAATATGAGCCAGAGCTGAATACCGTTCTAACATCAGATAGATCTATTTGATATCTTCTTAGAAGATCTACAGGCACAGGATTTTTATCTAAATTATCTAACAGATAGTCAACTGAGTCTTCATATGATTTATCTAACAATGAATCTATTTCTTTTTTTGATCCCCCAAATCCAACTCTTCTAAATAAATGAGCGAGTTCTTTTTTACTTGTTCTTGTGTTTAGTGTGGTCATTACTATTTTTCCAAATCTTTGCTCTTATTTTGATCTTCTTTAGCTAAAAATTTTTTTCTCATTCTAAACCTAACTGTATAAACAATCAATAGCGCTGCGACAATAGGGAACCATCTTGAGAAATTTCCATCTTCAACACCATTGATACTAAGAATTAGTCTCAGGATGAAAGAAATAATTAACAAACCTGCTATTTCAAACATCATTAATCTTAATCTACTCATTTTCTCTCCTAATCAAAATATTTTGAATAAATAACCCTCCATACTAGTTTATTTCATTATGCTTATTATTTATAACGTTTTCTGGAAAAGTTCTCTAATTTTTTTCATAGAATTATCATGATTGAAAATTATATTAAATTAAAAATCATCACTCCAGCCATTAATATCATCACTAAATTCTCTGCTATTGTTAGATTCGAAATCGGTACATCAAATGAAGATCCTAGACAAGCACAAACAATAGTTTCTTTTTTTGATAGCTTTTGTCTTATTCCAATTATCTGAGGTATGAAAATTAAAATAGTGATTACATTAATAAAAAATATAAATAAATTACTCAAAAATAATACTCCTAAAATAAATTCTAAAAAAGGATATATTAAACCATATTTATAAAAGCGTTTAGTTATGGGGTCATATTTTTGAAATGTGTTAGCAAACAGTCTGATATTTTGTAGCTTCAAGAAAGAAAATATTATAAAAAAATAACCCATATAATAACGCATGAATTCAGAGATTTTTAAATCTCCATTTATTGATGAGATTATTGCCAGAACAAAAACTATAAAAAGAGAAATAAAAATAGGCTTATAAATATCAAAGTAAGATAATACACCTGAGAAATAGTTTTTTTTATCAGATTCATCATTAAAGGTATATGATCCGATATTTTTGACTAAGTTATTAAGGTCTTGAGTAGAATAAATTTTATTAGATGATAAATTCATCTCAGTTGAGCTTAGGTTTATATTAACTTCTAATATATCTGATTCAAGTTCTAGTTTAGTTTTTATTGATTCAACACAGCCATCACAAGTCATTCCTGAAACTAAATATTTCTTTTGAAAATTGCTTATCATTAGAAATCTGTATTACACCAAGGTGTGTTTGTTACACTAAAAATTCTTGAGAATTCTTCCAATTTTTTTTGGTTTTCACAAATAATATTATTTGATTTATACAATTCCATTGCCGTTATCCCTCCGAAATAACATGAGCTTAAATCAGAAGGCCTCATGGTAATATCAGGTTTTGAATTTGATTCTTGAACTTTAGTATTTTTACCATCTGTTTCAAAAGAATATACTCCTTCAATGTCATTTTGATTTTGACCGGTTAGTTCAATACAAAAATTTCCTTCTGAATTATATATTCTTCCTTCCAAAAATTTTTTTGGATCTATAATTCTGACCCACAGTCCATCAATAGTATTTCTATTAAGCATTCTAGGATTTTCAAGAAGAAAGTATAAAGGATCATTAGATCCTCTTCTATTAATTGAAATTTTTTCAACTAACTCTACTCCGAAAATAAAGTTCCATAATGCTATATTTGATTCTGAATCTAAAGACACTAATTCTTGAACTACAAGTTCTCCTTTGTCATCTTCATGAGCAATTCCAGATTCTTTATTTATATTGTAAAAAACATAACCAATTGGTTTTTTTTCTCTGTAAGCTACTACAAAAAATAATCCACTCATGCCTGATTTATTGTGTCTAGTTTCGGCATCTTCATAAAATAAATAATTAAAATAGCCCTGAGTCCTATCTGTAAAACCATTTTGTTTTTTTCTAGCCGCATCATAAATTTTAGGTATTTCAGAAAGGGCTTTATCTTTGTTTACAAATTCTAAATCAATGTTTTTATCTGTATTTTTTAATAATTTCGTATTTTTTGTATTGATAGTCCAGTCTTCCCGTAAGGTACCTAGTCCGTATCCAAATCTAGAATAAAGTAAAGATTGAGACGCCCATAGACCTGCTAATGAATCCCCTCTATTCTTAGCTTGTAAATGAAGCTCATTCATCATCATTCTAAAAATACCTTTTCTTTTATGAGTAGGGGCTGTTCCCATGTAAGCTATACCCGCCATACTTAATGAATTTCCGCCCGGAGTAGTAATTTTATATTTGTCGGCTCCACCAGTTCCTACAATCGATTTAGATTTATAATCATAAGCAGCAATCAAACGATTCATATCTTGATTATTATTATTTTCTGTCCAATCATTTATTTGAATCATTAGTCTGTCTTTTACTAATCTTTCAACATCAGACTCTTTTGATATGTCTCCAAACACTCTTCTTACAGCATTTCTCCATTCGAAGACATTATTTTTATTTACAGAAACTATCTTTATTGTCATTTTATTTTTTCTTTAAAGCTTCTTTCCCTGCTTTTAATGTTTCAATGATTGCATCTACATCATAAACACATCCACCCCAAGTACCTCCACTTACATCCTGCAGTGCCGCCCATAATCTTGTATCATCAGGTAATTTTTCATCTGGCTTGATTTCTAAAGATGCATTTCTTATAGATAATTCTTTACTTCCCCAGTCCGACCCATTATTATTTTTTCCTTCTCCTACTAAATTAATTGATCCTACCAGTTTTTTAGTATCAATCTCTATTTCAATAAGATCTGAATCTTTTAGCAAACCAATTGGCCCACCAGCTAGTGCCTCTGGGCCGATATGACCAATACAAGCACCTGTAGAAACACCTGAAAATCTAGCATCTGTTAATAGGGCAATATATTTTCCGTAAGATAAATGTTTCAAAGCGGCAGTAATTTGATAAGTCTCTTCCATCCCTGTTCCCATAGGTCCTCCGCATATAATAACTAAAATTTCACCCTTTTTTAACTTGTCAGGTCCTGTTGATTTTATTGCTCTCATTGCTTCTTTTTCAGAGTTGAATACTCTCGCAAGTCCAGTATTTCTGTATACACCATCTTTATCTATTACTTCAGGATCAATAGCCGTAGATTTTATTACAGATCCCTCAGGCGCAATATTTCCTTTTGGGAAAGTAACTGTAGATGTTAGTCCTCTAAGAGTTGCGTTAGCTTTATTCATAATTACATTTTCTGGATCTACACCATCATTTTCAAATAAATATTTTCTAACATATTTTCTTCTTTCAGACTCTTCCCACCACTCGAGATTTTCTCTTAATGTTTTTCCAGAAACTGTCAATTCATCTAAATTCAATAATCCAAGCCTTTTAAGATTAAGCATAACTTCAGGTACTCCTCCTGCTGCATAAAATTGTGAAGTTGGGTGTCCAACAGGTCCATTTGGTAATACATCTACAAGTCTTGGTACGTAACTATTAATTCTTGACCAGTCATCAACAGTCATTCTCTTTCTACCCACCGCATGAGCTATTGCAGGTAAATGAAGTAATAAGTTTGTTGAACCTCCACATGCAGCATGTACAACCATTGCGTTTTCAAATGCTTTATCAGTTAGTATTTTTTCAATATTTATTGAATCTTCTTCAAGATTCAGCAGTGCCTTTGCAGATCTTTTTGCATTATGAAACCATGCTGGAGTACCGCTAGGTGTACATGCAGTGTGTGTTAATGCTATGCCAAGAGACTCCGCTATTACTTGAGACGTTCCGGCAGTTCCAAGAAACTGACATCCGCCTCCAGGAGATGCACAAGCTTTGCACCCCATCTCTTGAGCGTAATCTAATGTTATTTCTCCCTGTGAAAATCGTGCACCAATTGATTGTATTTTCCCTGCATCTTCTCCATTTTCTGGGGCAAGTGTTGAACCACCAGGTACAATTATCGATGGCTTATCTTTCATTCCTGCAAGAGCCATCATCATTGCTGGCAAGCCTTTATCACATGAAGCTATTCCCATAACAGCTCTTGCTGTTGGTAAAGACCTTGCTAATCTACGTAAAACTTTTGCGGCATCATTTCTGTATGGTAAAGAATCAAACATTCCTGTTGTACCTTGTGTTCTTCCATCACAAGGATCTGAACAAAATGCAGCAAAAGGAAGACCCCCCAGCTCTTTTATTGTATTTGCTGATTCTTCTACTAGATTTGAAAGTTCCCAGTGTCCAGTATGAAATCCTAAAGCTATAGGTTCACCATCACTATCTTTTATACCTCCGCAAGTAGATAAAATTAAGAATTGTTTTCTGAGTAATTCTTGAGGGTTCCAACCCATTCCAGCATTTTGAGTTAGACCGAAATGGTTAC
The DNA here is from genome assembly GCA_022451965.1 of Dehalococcoidia bacterium. Classification (NCBI taxonomy): domain Bacteria; kingdom Bacillati; phylum Chloroflexota; class Dehalococcoidia; species Dehalococcoidia bacterium. The sequence continues at coordinate 6,572 of JAKUNJ010000004.1, forward strand.
CACTTGGTTCGTTTATAAGAATCTCAGGCGTAAAAGGTATCTTGCCTTTAGGTCCTTCTGCATGCGTTTTAATAGTGTAATTAGCTTCAGAACCACCTTCAATTATATCTATAAAAGAAGGTTTGATTTTTTTTTGTGAAGTCACATCTTCTCCTGTTTTGATGAATATATAACTTAGATAATAACACAAAGAATGAATTCAAAAATAAACTAATTTACTGAAGAAATTGCTTGTTCAAATTTTTCTGAAATTTCTTTATCTATAATAATTAGTTTCTCTAGTAAAATTAGTAATTCTTTAAGAGTTTCTTGTTGATTTTCTGAAGAAAATATCATTGTTTTTGTTTTTATTTCAATATTTGCTTCAATTTTATTCTCTAAAATATTTTTGATTCCAATTATAGGCTCATCGAATCTTATAAGTATTTTATTTTCATCTCCTTTTATAGAGCTTATGTGCTTGTACTCATGGCATAAAATCTTAATTCTGTTAATCAAGAATAAATTTTTTAGTTCTTCTGGCACTTGCCCAAATCTATCCTTAATTTCCTTTTGTAATTCTAATAACTCTTTAACTTTTCTTAACTTTGATAATCTCATATAAATGTTTAACCTTACCTTGATATCTTCAATGTATTCTTCAGGAATTCTAGCGTTTATCTTAATATCTACAGTATTCATTAAGAAAAAATTTAAGTTACTTTCCTCTCCATTTTTTAATGACTCTATTGCTGAAATAAGTAAAGAATTATAAAGTTCATACCCTATAGAACTTATATGACCACTTTGCTCTTTTCCTAAAATATTACCAGCCCCTCTAATTTCTAGATCCCTCATTGCAATATCATATCCTGATCCAAACTCAGATGATGAAATTATAGCATTTAATCTTTCTTCAGAAATATCATTAATTCTTGAACTACTGGGAGTTAAAAAATATGCATAAGAAGTTTTTTCACTTCTTCCTATTCTTCCCTTCATTTGATAGAGCTGAGAAAGCCCAAATTTATGAGAATTATTAACTATAAGAGTATTTACATTTGGCATATCTATTCCGGATTCGATTATTGTTGTACAGACTAAAATATCAGTTTTCTTTGAACTGAAGTCCTTAATTATATTTTCAAGATTATTCTTTTCCATTTGTCCATGAGCGATAGAAATTTTAGCTTCAGGAACAACTTTTCTTATTCTTTGAGCAAGAATTTCTATGTTATGAATTTCGTTATTAACAAAAAATATCTGACCTTTACGATCCATCTCTCTTAGTATTACTTCTCTTATCAAGTCATCTGAAAAATTTGATACGTAAGTATTTACTGGAATTCGATTCTCTGGTGGAGTGTTAATCATGCTTAGATCTCTTACTCCATTTAGCGCTAAACTTAGGGTTCTAGGGATTGGTGTTGCACTTAGACTTAATACATCTATATCAATTTCTTTTTGCTTAATATTTTCTTTTTGATTAACTCCAAATTTATGCTCTTCATCAATAATTAATAGACCTAAGTTTTTAAAATTTATATTATTTTGAATAAGTTTATGGGTGCCTATTAAAATATCTACTTTTCCTTCTGAAAGTTTTTTTAAGATATTTTTCTGCCCTAAGTTTGAAATAAATCTAGAAATATATTCTATCTCAATAGGGAAAGGATTTAATCTTTCTTTGAATGTTTCATAATGTTGTAAAGCAAGCACTGTCGTCGGAACTAATATAGCTACTTGAAATCCATTTTCTACAACCTTAAATGCAGCCCTAATGGCTACTTCTGTCTTTCCAAATCCAACATCTCCACAAAGTAACCTATCCATTGGCTTTTTAGACTCAAGGTCGAAATTAATTTCATTTATAGCCTTTTCTTGATCAGGAGTTTCAATAAATTCAAAAGATTCCTCTAGTTCTTTATACCATTCTGATTTTTTTTTAAAACTCTTTCCTTTGATTTTTTCTCTTGCAGCATATATTTGAATTAGCTCAACAGCTAATATTTCTATGGACTTTTGCACTTTATTTTTTGATTTTATCCATCTTTGAGAGCCTAAAGTATCTAGTTTTGGATCCTCTTTTTGAAATGATTTATATAGTTGAATTCTGTCTATTTGTTCAGATGGGACATATAACTTATCATCATTTTTGTAATTAATTACGATGAACTCTCTTTTAGTGGAATCAATTTGAGTCGTTCCTATAAATTTACCTACTCCATGATCAATATGAACTACAAAGTCATCGATCTTAAAAGGTTCAGAAGAAATGGCTGAAGGTATATTATTTGAATATGATTTAATGGTTCTTTTTTTCTTCATCCCAAATAGTTCTTTATCTGTGAGTATGGTAAAGAAATTTTTTCCATCATTTATCTTAAACCCCTGACCAATATTTTTAGAAATAATATTATATTTATTTGCTGATATTTCTTGAATATCATCAAAAATTTCAATTTTTGATATTTCTAAAATCTCCTTAACTCTCATAGGATAATCCGTAGAAATTATAACTTTTTCATTCTTTTCTTTATCATTTAGAAATCTCTTAATTTTGTTTTCATTTAACTTTTGAATTTTAGGAGTTGAGATTTTCAATCTAAAATGGTTTTTATTTTCATAGGATCTTTGATTGATTTCCAAAAGCATTTTTTCTTTTTCCAAAAAAAATAAAGAATTAGCGTTATTATAGGGAGCTGGAAAATTTGAGTTTATTTCCTTATTATTTATCTTAGTTTTTAGAATTGCATTTCTTCTATTCTTTGTATTTTCTAATTCATGATTAAGATTATAGTTTTCTAATTTAATTATTAAGTATTCATTTCTTAAGAAATTTAATATTGATCCTTTATCAAAAAAACCTGAATAATAATTTATCAAATCTTCTGATTCTCCTTCAATAATCTTTGAAAGATTAGAAGTAGTAAAATCTATATCTTTATTTTCGGGATTTTCGAAGAATTTCTTATTCTGCTTCATCAAGTCATCAATATTTCTAGAAAGAGTATTTGTTTCAGATACTGGAGAAATAAAAATATCTTTTACTGTTTTATATGTTGTCTGAGAAGATGATTCAAATATTTTTATTGACTCTATAGAATCATATAAAAAATTAATTCTTATTGGATCTTTCATATTCAAAGTAAATATATCTATAATATCTCCTCTGACTGCAAATTCTCCAACTGAATCTACTATAGAAGTATTTTTATAACCTGACAAGACTATTTTATTCACAAGTTCCCTTTGAGTAATCTTATCTGCTGTTCTCAAGTCTATAGATAATTTTGCGAATAAGTTTTTTGAAATTGTATTTGTAGTTAATGATTGAATAGAAGAACAGACAATAGGTAATTTATTATTATATTGGCCCTTGTAAAGTGCTTCTAGGCATCTCATTCTTTCAATAGCATTTTTGTTATCTGGTTTATATTTTTCTAGAAATATTTCATTCCGTTCGTTAAAATTTAAGTTAGTTGTTTTAGAACTCCAAAAATTCAGATTATCAACTAATTCTCTAGATTCTTCTGGGTTAGACGTCAGAACTAATGTAGGTTTTTTTACTAATTGGACAATGGATGAAATAATAAATGGGTGAGCTTCTTTTGGAGAAAGTATTTTTGGACTATTTTTTGAGCGCAGTTCGGCAACTACATGCTTAAATGTAGGCTCATTATGAAGTAAACTGCTTAAACTTACCAAATTATTCAAAATCTTAATCCGATAAACTATATTTTATACGAAAGAAATAAAATTTTTATAAAAAAGTTATGACAACAAAAAAGAAATTAAGAATAGTTATAAAAATTGGAAGTAATCTTATTACTGAAAACGGAAATATCCTAAATTATAAACTTATTGAAAACTTATGTGATCAAATTTCTGTTATTAGAAAGAGTCAACATCAGGTGATTATTGTTTCCTCAGGTGCAGTTGCAGCAGGTAATCAATATCTTTCTAAATATGAAAAAAATGTAAATATAAATAATAATTCAATAGTGCAAAAACAATTACTTGCTTCAATTGGTCAACCAATTTTAATGAATGCATATGAAAAATTTTTTTCAGAAAGATCAATAATGATTTCCCAAGCTCTTCTATCAAGAAATGATTTTGAAAATAGGCTAGGTTATCTAAATATTAGAAATACTCTTAGTGAGCTATTAATGCTTGATATTATTCCAATAATTAATGAGAATGATGTAGTATCTACTGAAGAATTGACAGGGAATGTCTATGGGGATAATGATCGTTTATCAGCAATGGTTTCCAATGCAATAGATGCAGACTTATTGATTTTATTAGGTACAATAGACGGTTTATATACCTCAGATCCAAATATTACAAAAGATGCAAAAAAAATTAATATCGTTGAAGATATTACTGATGAAATCATCAATTTTGCTGAGGGATCAATTGATGGAATTGGTTCTGGAGGAATGACTTCAAAAATCCAAGCTGCTAACATTTCTATTAATTCTGGTACTGAGATGTTTATTGCTTCAGGTTTGGAAAATGATGTCTTAACAAGAATCATTTCTGGAGAAATAATAGGTACTAAATTTTTATCCAAACAATCACTGAATGAATCTAGAAAGAGATGGCTTATAACAGGCTACTCTTCTTCTAAAGGTGATATTACTCTCGATGAAGGTGCTATAAAAGCAATTAAAAACAAAGGAAGTGTTCTTCCTCCCGGAATCAAAAATACCTCAGGTGATTTTGATAGAGGAGATATTATTGGAATAAAAAACTCAATTGACAAGGTAATTGGCTGGGGAATTTCTAATTATTCTTCAAAAGAAATTAGTAAAATAAAAGGTATTAATAGTTCAAAAATTATAGATATAGTAGAAAAAAATTATGGATCTGAAGTTATACACAGAAATAACTTAGTACTTACTCAATAGAAAGTTAATTTATGCTTAAAAATTTAGAGAAAAACATTTCAAAAGTCTATGAAAGTTCCTTAAGTTTAAGTCTTGTTACAGCAGAACAAAGAAAGAGTTGCTTAAATATATTATCTAGAAAATTAGATTTATTCATGAATGAGATAATAGAAATTAATGATAAAGAAATCTCTATAGCAACTGATAACGGCTTAGATAAACATGTGATAGATAGGATGAAACTTAGTAGAGAATCAATCATAAGAATGATTAGTTCTTTAGTAAGTGTTAGAGATATGCCAGATACAGTTTCTGAAATCATAGAGACGAAAAAACGAGAAAATGGATTAGTAGTAAATAAGGTTAGAGTTCCATTAGGTGTTTTAGGGGTTATTTTTGAAAGTCGCCCAAATGTAGTTATAGAAATCGCTTCCTTGGCTATAAAGTCTGGAAACGGCTTGGTCATGAGAGGTGGTAAAGATTGTATATTGACAAATTTATATTTGTTTAAGCTTGTAAGAGAATCCTTATCTGAATCTGGAATTAATGAAGATAGTATGTATTTTATTGATTTTACAGATCGTAAAGCTGTTGATTTAATTCTTTCTATGGATAGATATATTGACTTACTTATTCCTAGAGGCTCAGCTTCATTAGTGGATTTAGTAAATAAAAATGCCAAAATGCCTTCGATAACAGGTGGTATTGGTGTTTGCCATACATATGTAGATAAAGAAGCTGATATCGAACAAGCAATTAATATACTTAATAATGCAAAAACTCAAAACCCTTCAGTTTGTAATGCAATGGATACGGTAATAGTCCATAAAGAAATTTTGAAGAATCTTCTAGATCCTCTATCAAAAGTATATTTAGAGAAAAATGTAAAAATAAAGGCTGATCAAGAAGCTTATAAAATAATTGGTTCTAATAAAGGTGTTAGCCATGCAACAGAAGAAGATTTTGGATATGAATTCTTAGATCTTGTAGTAAGTATAAAAACAGTAAAAAATATTGATTTGGCAATAAGTCACATAACTAAATATGGTTCTAAACACTCTGAAGCCATAATAACTAATGACGAAATAAATGCAAAATATTTTCTTGATAAAGTAGATGCATCTGCAGTTTTTCATAATACATCTACTAGATTCAATGATGGTTTTGAGTTAGGATTAGGAGCTGAAGTTGCTGTTTCTACTGACAAGCTTCATGCAAGGGGTCCAATGGGTATAAATGATCTAATGACTTATAAGTGGGTAGTTTTAGGGCAAGGGCAAGTTAGAACTTAAGAAAATGACAAAAAAATTTAAATTAAGAGTTCCTGCTTCATCTGCGAACTTAGGATCTGGGTTCGATTCTATAGGTGCATGCTTAGATATTTGGAATGAAATAAAGTTTTTTGAAGGTGAATTTCAAATTACAAATAAAGGATTTGGTGAAAAATCTTTTCCTAGAGACAAAAAAAACTTAATCTATAAATCTTATCTTCAAACTATTCAAATTCTGGGTAAATCTGAAAAAGAATTAACTATAAATTGTGATAATAATATCCCAAATTCCGGAGGTTTAGGAAGTAGCTCAGCAGCAGTGATCTCAGGAATTATGATAGCTTATGCAATAAATAATATTGATATGGAAAAAGATGAGGTCTATCAAATAGCATCAGCAATAGAAGGTCACCCTGATAATGTTGGCCCTGCTATTTTTGGTGGAATAACAATAGGTTACAAAGATTATGATGAATGGCTCATAAGTTCGGTTAAGTTCAATAAAAACCTAAAAATAATATCTTTTGTGTCTGACCAGAAAATATCAACTCAAGAATCAAGGAAGAATCTTCCTGATGAAGTATCTAGAAATGATTCAATTTATAACATATCTAGAGCTGCTTTACTTATAAATTCTTTGGCTAATGATAATTTTCAAAACTTGAAGTATGCCTTTCAAGATAAAATTCATGAACAATATAGAACCCCAATGATTAAAGGATTTTCAACTATATCCAATTCAGCAATTTCTGCGGGTGCATTGGCTACTTATCTTTCAGGATCAGGACCTACTATTTCAGCTATAGCTGAATCTAAAGAACTTACAATTAATTATGAAATGCTGGATGCAGCAAATAAACTTGGAATAAATGGTAATGGAATAATTTGTAAAATATCAGAAATTGGAGCAAATTTAGTTGAAGAATAAAATCGTAGTTCAAAAGTACGGAGGTACTTCAATAGGAGATGTTGAAAAGCTTAAGTTAATAGCAAAAAAAATTTCTGACAAAAAGATTGAAGGCTATTCTCCAGTGGTTGTAGTTTCTGCTATGGGTAAAACAACTGATGATCTTGTAAATATGTCTGAGGAAGTTACTTTTAATAATAAAAAACCAGACCTTAGAGAAAAAGATACTTTGCTTTCTACTGGAGAATTAGTTTCTTCAACTCTTTTAGCAATATCTATAAAGTCATTAGATAATGAAGTCATTAGTTTATCTGGCTTACAAGCTGGAATTACGACTGATAATATTCATGGTTCTGCAAGAATTTCAGATATTAACACCTCTAGAATTATTGAAGAAATTCATCAAGGCAAAATAATAATTATTGCAGGTTTTCAAGGGGTTAATAATGAAGGTGATATCACTACTCTTGGTAGGGGAGGTTCAGATACAACGGCTGTAGCAATAGCTGCAGCTCTTGAGGCAGATTTATGTGAAATATATACTGATGTTGAAGGCATCTATACTACTGATCCAAGAGTTGTTTCAAAAGCAAAGAAATTAGATAAGATAAATTATGAAGATATGCTTGAAATGGCAGTTTTAGGTGCTAAGATGCATCCTAGATCAATTGAATTAGCGTCTATTTATAACGTCCCTGTATATGTAGCAGGTACATTTTCAGATAAAAGAGGTACACTTATAACCAAGGAAGGTGATATGGAAAATACAAAAACAGTTACTGGTATAGCTATTGAAAAAAAGGTTTCAAAAATTACAGTTAAAAAGATTAAGAATTTACCCGGTGTTGCTGCTTCAATTTTAAAGCCCCTTTCAGACCAATCTATTAGTATAGATGTTATTGTTCAAAATACTCCATCTGATGGTTATATTGATTTCTCGTTCTCTCTTTCTGAAGAAGATCTTGGTAAAGCTTATGACATTTTGATGAAAAATAATAATTTGAATTTCGAAGAAATAATAATGGGAAAAGGTTTTGCTAAAGTCAGCTTAGTTGGAACTGGCATGCAAAATGCCCCTGGCTATGCAACAGATATGTTTAATGCCCTTGGTACAAATAATATAACAATTGAAATGATAACTACATCTGAAATCAGAATAACCTGTTTGATTAATCAAAAAGACTTAGATTTAGCAGTTAACTCTCTTCATGATGTGTTTGAACTAGATAAGTAAATTAACCTTGCTTTATTGAACCATTTTTTATAGAAAAAAATTTTGCTTTATTTATTTTATTTCTATCTATTAGCGCTAAATCAGCGGTAGATAATAAGATTTGATCAAACCCCGTTATTTCATCTAATACTTTTTCTCTCATGATTTCATCTAGCTCTGAAAAAATATCATCTAGTATTAGTATTGGCTTTGCTTTGACTATATTTTTAATTTCTTCTGCTTCTGATAATTTTAATGAAAGTGAAATTATTCTAGCCTGACCTCTTGAAGCAGTTATTGATGCAGGTGAATCATTAAAGAAAATTCCAAAATCATCTCTATGGGGGCCTAGAGTTGTATTTCTTTGATCAATATCCCTAGATCTACTTTTATTCAAAGAAATAGAAAAGAATGATTTAATTTTTTCTGGTGAATTATATTCTTGAAAAAAATTATCATTTTCTACTCTCCCTATTTTAGGAAGGTACTTTATATCTAGTCTAATGTTTTTATTGAAACCCAATGCAAAATTTCTGGAATTCTCTCTTATTTTTAGGAGTATTTTATTTCTTTCATAAAAAATATTTGATGCTTCTTCGGCTAATCTATCATCCCAAAAATCTAACTCATTTTCATTACTTCTTCCATCCTTAATGTTTTTTAGTAAACTATTCCTTTGAAATATGACTTTTTGATATCTTTGTAAATTTTTTACATGCTCATTATTTATTTGGCTTAGCAATATATTTATATATTTTCTTCTAACTAAGGGAGGCCCCGAAATTATAGCTATATCATCTGTGTCAAAGAAAACTGAGTTTATATTTCCAACAAATTCTTGAGTTGTTACGATCACACCATTTATTCTAAATGTTTTATCTAGGTCTTTAGCCTGAGAAATATTGTAATCAACTTGAGCTTTTATATTATGGTTATTTTCTTCAGCTATACCTAAAATTTGTGCATGTCCACCATTTTCAAGTAAATTATTATTTATTAAGAATTTATCGTTAGAAACTCTTGAGGATTTTGCTATCGAAAGTAAATATATTCCTTCAAATAAGTTACTTTTGCCTTGCCCATTATCGCCATAGAATACATTGAAACCTTCTTCTAAATCCATTGTAGAACTTATATGATTTCTATAATTAGATAGTGCTAAACTCTTAATTTTAATATTTTAGTCCGATCTATAGTTTTAATATATATGATAGATTTTTATCTTGAGTAAGTATCTTTTTTTTGAGGTAATTTATGAATAAATTAGTAACATTAGATCTTTGGCAAACTATCATGGGAGAATCAGATTTTTCTTCATTTTCACCTGATAGAAGAAAATTGAAATGTGAATCAATATATTTATATCTAAAGAAATTTAATAAAAATTTGAAATATCAAGAAGTTCAAGATTCTCATGATAAGATTGTTTCTTTAATTGCTAGATATTCTAGATTTCATTCCGATCTTTTGTTTGATGATTGGCTAATTATGCTAATTAGAATGATAGATAAAAAGAACAAATTTCAGCTAAATAATAAGCAAATTACAAATTTAGGTGAAATTATTGATGAAATTTTTCTCACTTATCCTCCAGATATATTTGAGGGAACTTCAGACTTTTTAGATTATTTAATAAAAAATAAGTTTAAAATTGGAATAATTTCAAATACAGGATTTAACTCACCAAATGCTTATAAAAAATTACTGAGAAAAAATAACATTTACTATGATGTTTTATCCTTGTCTAATGAAATAGGTATTGCAAAGCCTAATTATAAGATCTTCAAATTAACACTAGAAAAAGTAAAAATAGAACCAAGTATTTCTATCCATATTGGTGATAATCCTGTTGCAGATATATTAGGAGCAACAAATTTTGGTATGGATGCAATATTGATTTCTAAATCTGGAAGAACTAAACCAGTAAATAATAATGTTCATCAAGTGATTGATAATATAGGATTGGCCAAAGAATCAATCTTATCTTGGGTAGATAAGCTTTCTAATTGAATAAAATGATAAGAATATTATTAAGTTTATTAGAATAAATAAAATAATTATTGCTGCACTAATTTCAAGAAAAAACCTTTGAGGATAAATCATAATCAAGAAATCTGAATTAGGGTCAAGAATCCATAGATCATTAGTAAACATTATTTTATGAAAGAGAGTAAAGGTGTAATTAAAATCTACAATCATCCCAAAAACGATCAAAAATAAAAGAATACTCCAAATTAAAAATGATACTAACATTATTCTTTTGAGATTTTCATAAAAAGATATATATCCTTCCCTAAATAAATAAAACACAAAGAAAATAATTAATAATATCAATCCTGCCCTTTCAAATAAAATAGTTGTTTTTATTAAATTTTTCACATCAACCATGTGATCTATTTCTTTTTGATTAAATAAATTTAGAACTTCTTTCCCTGGCTGTTGTAACAAGACTTCTAGTTTTACCTGGTCATCTCTGAAATAATCTTTTATTTGGTCAGATACTTGATTTAGTTGGTCTATTTTTATTCCTGTATTTTGGGATATTTGGTTTCTTGTCCAATTATATTCATAAACCCAGTCTGAGAATGTAATTATCTCTAAACTAATACATAATGTAACAGGAACCCATAAAATAGATGAGAAAATCTTAATAGATGTAGAGATTTTTTTATTCATACAACATTATAACTTTTTAAAATTATGAAAATAAATAAAATAATAAATTTAGTAAATATAATTTCAAAACTAAGATCTAAAGACGGATGTCCTTGGGATAAAGAATTAGATCTAAAATCTCTATCTAAGCTTACTCTAGAGGAATGCTATGAATTAATAGACTCGATTGAAGAAAATGACCCGACTAAAATAGTAGATGAATTATCTGATTTATTAACTCATTTATTATTTTATGTAAATATTGGAGAATCGAATAAAATGTTTGATATTGATGATGTTATTGATAATGCTCATAAAAAATTAATTTCAAGGCATCCACATGTCTTTGATAAAGAAAATTTTGGAATATTAGGATCTGCTGAAGAAGTAAAAGATAATTGGGATTCTATAAAAAATAAAGAAGTTAGTGAATCCTTGTTAGATAATTTTGATTTTTTTGCTCCATCTTCTATCTTAGCAACTAGAATAATAAAGAAATTGATAGCCAAGAAAATAATATTAGAAGATAAACCCTTAGATATAAATTTTGATATTTTCAAATTTTATTATTTACTTATACAAAACGAAAAAGATCCAGAAAGTCTTCTTAGAAAAAAATTAGTAAAAATCAAGAAAAAAATTATTCTTGAAGAAAAAAGACTTGGTACTAACTTAGAAAATTTTGATAAAGAAAAAATTATAAATATATTATTTGAGTATTAGGATCTTTATTTATTGGCTCAAGTTATGTATAAATTGTTTTTTTAATTTCTAAAAGTATAGAATTTAATTATGAATTTTATAGTATTCAATTATCATAAATTTTAAATCTTTAGGTATTGTATGAAAAATAAAACTTTTAATGGATCTGAGTTATTTCCTAATAACTCATTTGTAAATGATAAGAATAACATTTCAATTAATGGTGTAGATCTTAAGGATCTAGCTGAGGAGTATGGTACTCCACTATATGTTTATGACGAAGAAACAATTATTGGAACAATTAAGGATTTTCAAGATTCATTTACGAATGAAATTGAAGATAGTATTATTTCATATTCAACTAAGGCTTTTTCTAATCCTTATATTTTGAATTTGTTAAATAATCAAAATATGAGTATTGATGTTGTAACTGGTGGTGAATTAGCAGTTGCTAAACATGTAAAATTTGATCCAAAAAGAATAAACTTTCACGGTAATAATAAATCTATTTTAGAACTTTCTGAAGCGGTTGACTATGGCATTAATCATATTACTATTGACTCATTTAATGAGATAGATAACCTGAAAAATATAGCTGAAGACAAATCTATTATTCAAGATATAATGTTAAGGGTTTCACCTTCGATTGATCCTCATACACATCTTCTAACAACTACAGGTATTTTAGACTCGAAATTTGGGTTTTCTATTGAAACTGGTGATGCTGAAAAAGCAATTGAACAGATTATGAAAATAAAATCTCTAAATTTGCTAGGATTACATTTTCATTTAGGCTCACCAATATTTGAACTTGAACCATATTCTGAGGCTATAGATTATGTTTATAAATTTGCATCTGATATGAAAAAAAAGTATGAATTTGAAATGCTTGAGTTTAGCCCAGGAGGAGGTTTTGCAATAGGTTATCTTCCTCAAAAAAAACCTTTGTCTATTCATGAATATGCAAAAACTATTTGTAATTCAATTAAGGAATCTTGTGATAAATATGGATTTGATATACCTAAAATAACATTAGAACCAGGTAGAGCATTAATCGGAAGGGCTGGTGTCAGTATCTACAGAGTAGGTTCTATAAAAAAAATTCCTAGTGTTAGAAATTATATATCTGTTGATGGAGGGATGGGTGATAATATAAGACCTGCATTGTATGGATCAGAATATTCTGTTTTTTCAATTACAAAAGTCAATCAGAAGGATAATTTATTAAAATCTACTGTTTCAGGAAAATTTTGTGAATCCGGAGATATTTTGGCGAAGGATGTCATGCTTCCCAATCCTCAAATAAATGATCTTTTAGCCCTTCCTGCTTCTGGAGCGTATAATCTAGCAATGGCTAGTAATTACAATATGCAAACTAGACCAGCTGTTGTGGTAATTAAGGATAAAAAACCATTATTAATTAGAAGAAGAGAAACATATGAAGATTTATTGTCTACTTCTCTGTTATGACTAATATTGTAAAAAATAAAGTTTTTGATCGACTTCATCAATCAGTAAAAAAAAATAATTTCTCCCATTTTTATATATTTTATGGTCCTAAGAATATAGGGAAAAAAAGACTAGCTCTTGATTTTTCAAAATCTATTTTATGTGATTCTATTGGAGAAAATAATTCTTGTAATGAATGTCATAACTGTAAGAAAATTTCTAATAAAAACCACTATGATCTAATTAATATTGATACAAAAACTCCTATTGAAGGATCTAATGAAACTAAATCTGATCAAATTAGAATAGGTCATATTCATGAAATAATAAGAAATTCTAATTTGGGCCCTTTTATGGCAAAGTATAAAATCTTTATACTAAATGAAGCCGAAAAATTAAATAATGAAGCTTCTAATGCATTCTTGAAACTATTAGAAGAACCTCCGAAAACTTCTATTTTCATTTTTTTAGTAGATGATATTTCTCTTGTCTATCCTACTATTATTTCTAGGGCGCAAAAAATTAGCCTTAGTCAAAATACAGATAAAGAGATAATGCTTCATCTTGGTAAAAATTTTAATCTAGAATCTGAATTACAAGAAATTATAACTCAATTATCTTCAGGAAAAATTGAACTAGCTGAATCTTTTGCTTCTAATATTTCTTTAATTGATGATTATCTTGAAGCTTATGAAAGATTTTATGATTTTTGTGAAGGCGATCTTAGTTACAGGATAAATATATCTCAGAAATTATCATCTAGTTTTAGAACCGATAGAAACTTAATTTATGAAGAAATTGATTTATGGATTAAGTTTTGCAAAATTATAATAAAGAAAAAATATGATGAACATATAACACTAAAGCTAAGAAATAATCTTGAAAATATTTATGACATATATCAAATAAACGAAATAATATTAATTTTATTAAGAACTCAAAATTATTTGAAAATTAACGCTAATCCTAGACTTGTTTTTGATGTTATGAGTATAAATTTCCCTAAAAATAAGAATAATGATAAATAATTTAAAATCAATTGCCATCGATGGTCCTGCTGCTTCAGGTAAGTCTGCAGTTGGGAAGAAACTTTCTGAATTATTAAATTATGATTTTCTAGATACTGGAATTATGTACAGAGCAGTTACGTATATTTCTATTTCAGAGCTATTAGATCCAGTTTTAGTTTCAGCTTATTTTGCAAAGAGTTTACTTAAGGTAAAGCTCAAGGGTGAAAAAAATAAAATATACTATAAAAATAAGGATATAACCAGCTTTTTGTTTTCAGATTCTGTAGATAAAAATGTTTCTGATATTTCAAAAATAACTAGAGTTAGAAAAAATTTAGTTAAGGAGCAAATAAATATATCCAAAATCAATAATATAGTTATGGTAGGTAGAGACATAGGTACAATAGTACTTCCTAACTCAAATCTAAAAATATATTTAGATGCATCCATAGATATTCGAGCAAAACGAAGATCAAAAGAACTTGGATTAAATTCTTTTGATGTTGAGAAAAAAATAAAATTAAGAGATGTTGTTGATTCTAATAGAAAAAATTCACCATTGACTATAGATAAAGATGCTCACTTAATTAATACAGATTTACTGAACATAGATGAGGTTGTTATAAAGATTAAAGAATTATTAGAAGATGACTAAGTTATTTAAGTTCTGTGAAGCAGGTCTCAATTTTACTTTTAAGATTTCAGGATCTTTAGAAATAAATGGTCGTCACAATGTACCATCTGATAAATCTGTAATTTCTGTTTCGAATCATTTGTCTATAATTGATCCGGCATTGTGTGCGACAGCAGTTTCTAAGGAGCCTAGATTTTTAGCTAAAAAAGAATTATTTAGATTTCCTGTAAGTATATTTTTGAAATTTTATGGAGCCTTCCCATTAAATAGAGGCAGGGTAGATATATCAGCATTTCAGTGGGCTAAAAATCAATTATCATCTAAAAATAATTCTTTACTAATTTTCCCTGAAGGCACAAGAAGTAAGGATCAAAGAATTAAGCGTGGTTATAATGGGGCAACACTTCTAGCAATTGATACAGAATCTATAATTCTTCCAATGGGAATATATGGAACTGAAAGAATTACAAATTATTTTCAATTTTTATTTCCAAATAAAAAAGTTACAGTAAACATTGGAGAACCCTTTAGGGTAGCTAATTTACCTCAAAAAAAGAATAAGAAAATCTATGATTTAGTAACTATAGAAATTATGAAAAGAATTTCAAATTTGCTACCAGAAAACTACAGAGATCTAGAATTTGAAAGTTCAGAAAAAAAATTTCTTTATACTGAAACTTTAACTTAGATTTATGGGTATAAATTATGTTTCAAATAATTTTATAGTAGAGTTTCTCATTTAATTAATACCAAGAAAATATTGAGGAACTACCTCTTGAACAAGATATCCTGGACATTATAAATAAAGAAATATATATTTCAGTTTATATTTGGAATGATAGATCATTATGCTATGAGATTAGCAGAAAAAATCTCTCCAAGTACTTAAAAAAATAATTCTAAAAAACATATAATCTATATATTTTTTAGACTTTTATATTAATGCCATAATAATGTCGTAAAGTTTACAAAAAGTTTACCCATTTTGATTAATATCAATGTAGACTAGGTAAAAGAATTTTAGGCATTTTAAGGTTAAGAATATGGCACAAGAATACAAAGAGAGAATAAGAGAAAATATTGATCTCAAAGAATTCTTGGCTAGCAAGGGGATAGTCTGGTCAGACAAAGGTTCAGTCCCTAAGACCTTGTGTATGTTTCATGATGAAAAAACACCTTCTTTTACTCTTAGTAGAGACTTAAAAAGATATAGATGTTTTGGATGTAACGAAAGTGGCGATGTTTTTGATTTTTTAATGTCATACGAAAAATTGAGCTTTCCTGAATCAATAAAACAATTATCGAATTATCTTTCTTGGGATTATGATGAAACATCTTATATTGATGATTCAGAAAGAAGAAAAAAGTCTAATATAATTGCGAGCGAAGTTTTTGAGGTCAATAAGTTAGCTCAAAGTTATTTTTATAAGCAACTTACTGATCAAAGATCTGAGAGCTCAAAAAAGGTCATAGATTATCTTGCAAAAAGAGATATATCACTTTCTACCATAAGTAAGCACTATATTGGATATTGTCCTGATGGAAATTTAGGAAGTTTATTTAGTTATTTCCAATTGAATAAAATAAATAAACGAGGAGTTATGAAATCTAATTTATTACTTAAAAAAGATGATGATAATGACTGGGTAGATTTTTTTCGAAATAGAATAACAATTGCTATTCTAGATGAAAAATCAAATATAGTTGGTTTTTCAGGAAGATCTATTAATGAAACACAAAAAAGTAAGTATATAAACTCAAAAGACAGTGATGTATTTAATAAATCTCAAATACTTTATGGATTAGATAGAGCTTCCGAAACTATTAAGCTCAAATCACAAGCTATAGTTGTTGAAGGCTATTTTGATTGTATCTCTGGTTATGAAAAAGGATACTTAAATCTCGTAGCTGCAATGGGAACTCAGCTCAGTTCTGAAAACTTTGATAAGTTGAAAAAACTTGTCACTTATTCATCAGATACGGGTGAAATAGTGTTTTGCTTTGATAATGATAGTGCAGGTCACAAAGCAGCGTTAGATACTATACTGAAACTAAGGGAAAATATAGCAATAAGCTTTAAAAAAGCAGATAAAAAAATTAGTGTTAAGGTTTGTTTCCCCTCAAAGGGAAAAGATCCTGACGAAATTTTTAGAAGTAATCCACTTGAATGGGATGATATGATAAGTCAGTCTAAAAATTTTATTGAATTTCTAATCGAATTTTATTCAAAAGAGTTTCTTACAGGAAGTAATAAAGATACTTATAAATTTTTAGATACTATACTTCCATTTGTGGTTGAATCTTGTGATGAAAATCAGCAATCTTTTTATCTTAGAAAAATTTCTAAATTGACTGATTTGGATTATGACTTACTTAATATTGAAGCTAAGACCTCTATGAAATCTAAATTTAGACAAAATAACAAAAGAACAAATAATGATCAAATAATTAAAAGAGTCATATTTAATCCGGAAAAGTCTCAGGAAAAACATTTTTTAGCTCTTTTATTACAAAACTCTGAATTGTTTGATTATGTGAAAGATATGGAAGAATTTTATTTCTCGGATTTACATTTTAGATCGGTATTCAATTATTGGAAAAAAGAAAATAAAGTGATAAATAGAGATGATATTAATGATGACTTGATTTTTATTTATGAAGAACTTGAAAGTTATCTTGATGAAGGTTTTGTATCTGACCCAGATCTAAGCTTTGAAATTGAGCTTGAGAATGTTAAGACTAGATTAGCTTTAGATTATCAAAAAAGAAAGTTAAATGAAACGGCCGTAAGGCTTAAAGAAGAAGAAGAACATACTGACAAAGATAAAAATATAATAGCTTCCCTAATGCTTGAAATAGTTGAGATTACAGAAAATATTAAAAATTTAGAAAGGAGTGAAGTAAATTGAGCGAAACAACAAATGATAACGAAAATCTTTATATAGAAGATGTAAATGATAATAATAATGTTGATACTGTCATTGTTCCTGGTGGATCTAACTTGGAGGATGAGGAAGATTTGTCATCAGTTTCTACTTCGATAGATTCTTATGAAAAAAATGATGATTTGATGAATATTCTTTCAAAAGGCAAAAAAATCATAAAAGATACATATGAAGATCCTATAAGAATGTACTTAAAAGAAATAGGAGATGTCAAGTTATTATCTCGAAAAGATGAAGAAATTTTAGCTAGAACTATAGACTTGAAGTTTAAGTATAAAAATATTTTTTCTGAGTTAGAAGAATCTAGCTCTAATTTGATAAATTCAGTTGATGTATTCAGAGAAGTTTTAATTGCTATATTAGATCTTGAGAAGATAATTAAATCAATCGGAAAGTTCTATGGAAAAAATAGTAAAGAAATTATGACTTTAGAATATTTCATTTCAGAAGAATCTTCTCTTTCAAATATTCATGGTGTTTATTCAGAAGATTTGATTTCTTATGTTGCAGATGTAAATAATATCTCTACAGATGAAGCGACTACTAAGATTAAGCAAATATCAGATCTTTTAGGATTGATTCCTCAAGATATATCAAAATTGTTAGATAAAGATTTAAATGACTTGAATCTAAAAAAGCTTATTGTAGATAAAAATTTTAATGATCAATTAAAGATTTATAAAATGATTATAGATAGGCATTATGATCAAATTATTTCTAGATCTGAACTTGCTCAAAATCATCTTGCTGAAGCAAATCTAAGATTAGTTGTTTCTATAGCAAAAAAATATATAGGTAGGGGATTAACATTATTAGATTTAGTTCAAGAAGGTAACATAGGTCTTATCAGAGCTGTTGAGAAATTTGATTATAGAAAAGGATTTAAGTTCTCAACTTATGCAACTTGGTGGATAAGACAGTCAATAACTAGAGCCGTAGCTGATCAGTCTAGAACTATAAGAATTCCAGTTCATATGGTTGAACAAATAAATAAGATTCTTAGGGTCTCCAGAAGATTGGTTCAAGAAAAAGGAACAGAACCTACTTCAGAAGATATAGCTAAAGAGCTTGATATGGATCCAGATAAAGTTAATGAAATATTAAAAGCATCCCAGGATCCTATTTCTTTAGAAGCTCCAATTGGAGAAGAGCAAGACTTAAATTTAGCAGATTTGATAGAAGATCAAAATGCTGAATCTCCTCAAAACTCCGCTTCAAAGAACTTATTAAAATCACAAATTACAGAAGTTTTAGAAACATTATCTCCAAGAGAAAGACAAGTTATTGAGTATAGATTCGGTATAAACGATAGTCGACCAAGAACCCTTGAAGAAGTTGGGCAAACCTTTGGAGTGACAAGAGAAAGAATAAGGCAGATTGAAGCAAAAGCACTAAGAAAGCTAAGGCACCCCACCCGGTCCCTAACCCTTAGAGATTATCTAGATTTTTGAGAGTGATTGGTTATTAACCAAATGGTATTCAATATTGAATTTATCCTTGTAATTGTGTATATTTAAACATAATAAGTGAAAATGTATAAGGTTTTTTTTGAATATTTCTGAATTGATAGACTACTTAACTGTTGCTTTCCTATTAATATTCTCATTTATGGGCATATTGTTTTCCATTGCTCTAATAGTTTTTATTAGAAATGTTAATAAAATTAAAACCCAGTTTGATACAGCTAATGAAAAAATTGACTCTTTTAAAGAATCAATAACAACAATAAATAAATCAGTTGAAATATTCAAGTCTTTATTTGGTTTTTCATCTAAAAAATCAAATAATTAATATTATTTAGGAGGTAAACATGTCTGACGGAGATTCTTTTTATAAAGGCTTTTTCTATGGAGCTACTCTTGGTTTTGTAGCAGGTGTAATTTTTGCTCCTAAGCCTGGTGATGAAACTAGGGTTCAATTGTCTGAGAATATTAAGGATTGGAAAATTAAAGCAAATGACTTAGTTGATTCTGCAAAAGAAAGATTAAATAATGCCGTTCAGGAAGGAAATGAGGTGTCTAAAAGGTCAAGAACTGATTTATATGATGACTAAATAATTATTTAGTATATGAGTAAGAACCTAGTACCCTAAGAAATGAAGTTGTTTTTGATAATTCGCTTAGAGCTTCCGTAATTTTTTTATCATTAACATGTCCATCAAAATCTATAATAAATATGTAGTCGCCTATTTGAGTGCCCTTCGGTCTACTTTCAATTTTTTGTAAATTTATATCCCTTTTCGAAAAACATTGAAGAGCAGTAAAAAGAAGACCAGCTTTATCTGAAATCTTGAAATCAAATGCGATCGTAGTTTTATCTTTTCCTGTAGGCTTATTTTGTTTTTTTGAAATTACTACAAATTTAGTAGTATTATTTTTATAATCTTGGATGCCTTTTTCAATAATGTGGTTTTTATTTATTATTGCAGATCTTTCTGGACCTATAGCTGCTACATAATCTGGTAATCCTTTGAGGCTCTCAACAGCTTCAGCGGTTGAAGGATAGCCTTTTATAACTATATCTTTTCTTAATCTTTCTGATATCCATTGGTTACATTGACCAATTGCTTCAGGCTTACTGATAATCTCTTTTATTTCATTTAGTTTAGTTGTTTTTTTCTTTGATATTAAACAAGCCTCTATAGGTAATAACAATTCATGATTTATGTAAAGGGATTTAGATTTTATAAGATAGTCTATTACTTCAATTATTGTACCTATTCTCGAGTTTTCAATTGGTAATATACCTTCATCATATAATTCATTTTCAATACCTGAAAGAACTTCAGTAATATTTGCTTCAGGAATCAATGTGTGTTCATCTTTTTTATACATTAATGCAGCAGTTTCTGAATAAGTTCCTACAGGTCCTAAAAAGCTCAGTTTCATACTCATTTTTTTTCTTACTAATTATTTATGGGTACTTGATATATTATCTTATCAAGCGAGTTAATGGTATTACTGAAATTATGGCTAATATTTCCTGATGATGATATTATTGCGATAACTTTTGAGTTATTTGGTAGTTTTATCTCACTAACTGACTTACCAATTATTTCGGAATCTAGTCCTGCTGTTATTATTCGTATTTCTGTGAAATTATCATTGTCTATAAAAATGCTCAAATTTGAATAATCAGATATAAAAGTATTGATAGAATTGCTCAATATTTCATCATTATCTACTATAAAATCAAAATCCTCATTAAGAAAGATTTCTCTATTTTTTTTAGAGTTAATAATTGAGATTGTCTTAATATCTGGGTTGATAAATTTTGATAATTGACAGGAGACTAAGTTATTTTCATCTTCGGATTGAGCGGCTATAAAGTAATTAGCTCTATCAATGCCTGATTCTAATAAAGTTTGCTTATTATATGAGTTTCCAAGTATAGTCAGAAATCCTAAGTTTTCTTCTATAAAGCTAACATTATGTTGATTTGAGTCAATAAAAGTAACTTCATTTCCTTGAGCTATAAAGTTTTCTCCAAGTTGATAACTTACTCTATTTATTCCAGAAATAATAATATACATGTATTAGCTCCTGATAATACTAATTAGTTCATTTTTGTTAGGATCTAAAGAATTGATTACAGAATAATTTTTATCTTTATACATACCATAAAGATCTTTATTAGAAATTATCATTTGAATTCTATTTTTATCAAAATCATTTATAATTTTTTGATAAAAATAGGAGTTTAGAATATCTGAATTACTAGCAAGAAAAATATAATCAGCGTTATTTTTTAAGATTTCAAAATTATTTCTTAAGTTATTCTCGATATTGATTTTTATTTTTCTTTTATCTGTTTGCTCATTAGTAAAATCATAGTCTACAATAAAATCAAAAATTTCTATTTCATCGCAAAAATTTTCTATTGATTCGACAATTAGCCTTGTTTTATTTGATATACCAAATATTGAAGTTTTCATAATTTTTTATTTGTTATTTCTATTAAATTTATTTTAGAGTACTTTTTAATATAAGAATATTTATAATCATTATTTTCATTATTTTTTGAAAAAATAATTAGATCACAACCTATTCTTTCAGACTCTTTAATTGTTGCTACTCCAGCATTTCTTGATTGAACTAGAATAAAACTATCAGAATTTATATCATACTCTAATTTATTTCTTGATAGAAAGTCATTAGCTTCCTTAAGTATATTTTCTCCTACACTTATTTGATTGCCAATTTCATAATCTATTGGATATTTGTGAGGAGTTTCAATTACATAAATGAAAAATAATTTAGAGTTATTATTTTTGGCCAAAGAAATAGATAAATTTAAGATAGATTCATTATTTATTGAATCAAGTAATACTAAAATTCTTTCTGAATTCATTTATAAAAGTTTATCTATATTGTTATTATTTCCAATAATTGTAAGTTCATCATTTTCTCTTATTACTTCATCATTGGACGGATAAAGCATAAGTGAATCACCTCTTAATATAGAGACTACTGTTAGTTTTTGAGGTCCAGGTTTATTTAAAAATCCAGCTTCTCCCAAAGTCATACCTATAATCCTGTCAGGAACCATTAATTTACTAATTCCAATATTTAATGAAAGTTCTAAGTAATCGTCAACATTTGGAGTAAAAATTGTACTTGCTAACCTTTCTCCCATTTCTTCTTCAGCAAAAATAACTTTATTACACCCTAATCTCTTAAGAGTACTCTCATGAAGAGTAGACGATGCTCGTGCCATAACGGTATTGATGTTCAAGGTTTTAAATAAAACAGTAACCATAACTGAAACTTCTACATTCGAGCCAATAGCTACCACTCCTACATCAAAATCTTGAACACCTAATTCTCTGAGTGCTGTTTCTGACGAAGCATCAGCTGTTACAGGGTAAGTTACTTGCCCTATCATAGATTGAACTTTATCTTCATCTTTATCAATTGCCATAACGTCATAGCCTAATTGATACATTTTACTTGCAAAACTAGTACCGAACCTTCCAAGTCCTACAACTACAACTTGTGGTTTTATTTTCATTTCTATCCCAATCTTACAACTTCATAAGCTGGCTTTGCTTTAGTTTCGATTTTTTTTCCTACAAACATTAGTGCTAACAAAAGTGGACCAAATCTTCCAATAATCATTAGTAATGCAATAAATATTTTTGATGAATTATTAATTTTTTCAGTTATTCCTGTGGTAAGTCCCACGTTTCCAAATGCACTTACACATTCAAATAGTAATTCTCTAAATATACTATCAGGTTCAAATGAAGAAATAACAATAAACGAAAATAAAATTAAAAAAATAGAAAATATAAATATTATTAGAGCCCTTCTTGTAATATCTCTTGTAACAGTTCTCTTAAAAATTGTAATTTCATCTTTACCCATTATTGTTGATATTAATGCTGCAAGAATAATAGTTACTGTTCCTACTTTTATACCTCCTGCTACTGAAAGAGATCCACCTCCTATAAACATTAATGCCATTGTCATTACAGATGTACTATTATGAATTTGATTGTAATCAACTATAGAAAATCCCGCAGTTCGTGTTATTGAATGAAAAATTGAAAATATTATCTTTTCTTTTGTACTTTCAGCTCCTATTGTAAAAGGATTTGACCACTCTGCGAATAAGAACTGCGAAGCACCAATAATTAATATAATTGAAGAACTCAAGACTACAACCTTAAAATTTAATGTTATAAATATCTGTTTATATTTCGATTGAAAAAATAAGATAATATTTTCAAAAAATTCTATTATGATTGGGTAACCTATACTTCCTAAAAAAATAAGTACCATCGTTATTGTTAATACATTTATATTTGGAGTTATTGATCCGATACTTCCTCCATTTTCATCTGGTAATATATCAAACCCCGCTCCATTAAATGATGATATTGATTGAAAAATTGAATTAAAAATTATGCTATGTTCATTTTTGATATCCCCTTCATACCAAAAAAAATAAAATAAAATAGCTCCTATGATTTGTAGGATTATGGAAATATAAAAAATATTTAGTACTACTCTAATTGAACTACTTGCAACATATTTTGAAGGTGTACTGTCACTCAAACTTTCATTTATAAGCATTTTCTGCTCTAAATTGATTTTTTTACCAAATAATATATATATTAAAAATCCAGCTCCAATCATGAATCCCAAGCCTCCAATAAAAGAAAGAATTAATATTATTGTAAGACCAAATATACTCCAAGTAACCTCTGATTGAACTGGAGTCAATCCTGTAACCGTAACAGCTGAAGTTGATACAAAAAAACTATCAACTAAACTTATATCTTGTCCAGAATTTACTGATATGGGTAAAAATAAACCGATTGTTCCAAAGATAATTAAGGCAATTAAACCATAAAATAGTACAAGAGGAGAATTTAATCCTCTTTTTGAACTTTTTTTACTTTCTAATTTTATGATCTCAGGTTGTAATTCCAAAGATCTTCTTATTCGATGGAGCTTATCTCCATTTAGTGAATTTATTTTTTCATTTGCCATTGAAAATTGCCAAATAGCTATAGTTTTAATTTATTTATTTTTATATATAGATTATACTTATTTATAGTGTTTTAAGCCTCTTCAAAATAATATATGACTACATACTCACTTGAAATAGTTCCAAAACAAATTGAACGTTTAAAAATTTTACCAAAAGAAATGTTCAATGAAGTATATGTGGCCTTTATACCTGGTGATTCGATTTCAAACATTATTGAAGCATCTAGAAATCTAAAATCTCAAGGATTTTCACCAATACCTCATTGTCCAGCTAGAAGTATCAAAGATGAAGATCAACTGGATTTTTTTCTATCCGGTTTGGCAAAAGAAAATATAAAAAAGGTTCTAGCAATTGGAGGCAGTCCTAAGAATAAAGCAGGTATTTTCGATAAAACGATGGATATTTTTGAAACAGGTTTATTTGAAAAATATGAGTTCAATCAAATTAATATAGCTGGCCATCCAGAAGGAAATCCAGACGATGATAATTCTGAAAATAATTTATCTATTAAGTGTGATTGGCTTATGAAAAAAGGCTTTAATTCTTCTATAGTAACGCAATGGACATTGAATATTGATGAAACAAATAATTGGGTAAAAAAAGTAGAAAAAGATATCATAAGTAAAAATTCAGGGAAAATAGATATTAATCTTGGCATTGCGGGTCCAGCAAAACTAACAACACTAATAAATTATGCGAAAATTTGTGGAGTTAGTGCAACAACTTTGATTATTAGAAGTAAAAAATTTGGTCTTACTAAATTAGTTAAGCATAATCCTTTAGAAATAATAAACGGATTAGATAATATCAATAAACTTCATTTTTTCCCTTTCGGAGGAATTAAGGAGTTATCGCTGTGGGCTGACAGCAACATATTGCAGGTTAATAATGAATGAGTTTATCATAATCGGTGAAAATATCCATACAACAAGATCTGTAAAATTAGATGGTATTAGAACTTTTGATTTAGATGGAGAGAAAGTTATTACCTTCAGAAAAAAAGGGGATGATTTTTCAATACTGAATATTCCTGATCATTTTAAGGATACCCAACCATATAAACAGGGGCAACTTAAACATTTTATGATAGCAATATGGCAGGGAATGAATGGAGATAAGGAAAAAGGTATTGATTATATTAGATGGGAAATTGAAAGACAAACAAAATTTGGTGCTGCATTTTTAGATATAAATGTTGACGAATATAGTTACAGACTTGAAGACCAAATAGAAGCTATGAAGTGGTTAGTGAATGTAATTAAAGAATTTTCCCAGATTCCAATATCTATTGATTCCTCAAATCCTGACATAATAAAATCAGGCTTAGAAGAATATGGTAATCATATGAGACCTTTAGTTAACTCTCTTTCGCTTGAAAGGATAGACTTAATTGATACGATTATGGAATATGATGCACAGGCAGTTGTTAGTGCAGCTAGTGAGAGTAGTATGCCAGACAGTTCAGAAGAGAGAATGGACAATTTAAGTGATGTTATTAAAGTTTGCTATACCAAAGGCTTACTAGATGAAGATATTTTTGTTGATCCCTTGATATTTCCAATATCTGTTTCATCAAATTACGGTAAAGATGCACTCGATGCTATAAATAAAATAAAGGACAAATGGACCAATATAAATATTACGGGAGGTATGAGTAATGTTTCTTTTGGTCTTCCAAAAAGGAGACTAGTTAACGATGTGTTTATTAGTCTTGCAATCGAAAAAGGTGCAAATTCAGGAATAATAAACCCAATTGAATCAAAATTAGAAAGAATAAAAAATATAGATAAAACTACAGAAGCTTATGAGATCACAAGATCAATGCTAGAAGGTAATGATGAATTTTGTGTAAATTACTTAAAAGCTTTCAGAGAAAAGAGAATCTAAAATGTTCTTAGTACGTTTTGTACTGTGGTTTCTAAGATTTACTGGGGATATAACCAATGAATTTATTGAAAAAAATGTTCCTTTTATGTGTGCATCTATATCTTTTTATGCTTTTTTTTCACTATTTCCTTTACTACTTGGATTAATAATGATTTTCTCAATTTTCTTAGGAATTCAAGGATTTGAGCAAACTCTAATTGATTCTTTGAAAAATGTTATTCCAATTTTTGACGAACAAGATGATGAATTCTTAAAATCTTTTTTTGATAGCCTTACATCAAATAGATTAGCTACAAGTACTCTTGCTGGAATAGGTCTACTTTTTGCTTCTAGTGCAGTTTTTGGGACAATTAGAAAAAGTATTAATTTTATTTGGGAAATCGATAAAAAGAGAACTTTTTTTCAAGAAAGAAGAATAGATTTTTCTATGTTATTTATTGCTTCTTTTTTATTGATTAGCTCTTTTGTATTAACCACAGGCCTAAGTTTTTTGAGTGAACTGGTTTCTATCACATTCCCAGACTCTCCTCTGATTGATCAAAATATTTGGAATAGATTAGCTTTATTAGTTCCTCCTTTATTAACATTTTTAGTTTTTATTATTTGTTATTGGTGGCTTCCTAATATCGAATTATCATTTTTTTCTGTCTTTCCTGCTGCAATTCTTGCTACTTTAGCTGAAGAAATTAATAAAATGATTTTTATTTTATATCTTAGAAATTTTAGTGGGATTTCAGGTTCTATCTATGGAGGGGTAAGTGCAATTATAGTTTTGATGGCATTTATATATTTATCTTCAATTATTCTTCTTATTGGTGCTCAAATATCTGCAAGAAATACAGTTTATCTTAATATAAGAAAGCAAAATATACAGAACAAAAAGTTAGAATCAAGTATAGAAAGACTTTCCTAAACCTTAATTATATAGAGAAAAATTTCATTATTATCTGAAATCTTAATTTTTTCGCTTTGATCATTATCTTTAAAAATTATATCTTTTGCTAATGAGTTAGTTGCAATATATTCTTTATAGAACTCGACACTTTTATTTATTTTAGATTCTCCAAAAATATTAATTGTAATCATATCTGATATATCAAGATCCATATCTTTTCTTTTATTTTGAACTGCTCTTAGAATATCTCTAGCTATACCCTCAATTTCTAATTTCTCATCTATATTTATATTCAAAGAAACTATTATATTACCACTATCAATATCTCTTGTTTCAGTTCCAGGTAGGGATTCTTTTTCAAGAATATATTCATCCTCTAAAAATGTTTTATCTAAAATAGTTATAGATTTATTTTCATTCATTATCCATTCATCATTATTTGCTGCTTGCATAAATTTACCTACATCTTTTCCAAGCTTAGGGCCTAGCTTTCTTAGATTAATCTTAATTTTGTTTTTGTATAAAGAATCAGAGCTATCAGTAATCTTAATTCTTTTAATATTGACCTCATCAGTAATATAATTTTCAAAATCTTTTATCCATTCTGAATTATCTCCAACTATTGTTAGTTCATGTAATGGTTGCCTAACTCTTATATTATTAGATTTTCTTATTGCTAGTCCTGCAGAAGAAATTTCTCTTACTATGTCCATTTTTTTGAGAAATTCCTTATCATTTGGAAAGAGTTCTATAGAAGGCCAATCACTAAGATGAACACTTTTTAGTTTAGTAAGCTTGGTATATATTTCTTCAGCTATGAGTGGAATTAGGGGAGAAAGCGCTTTAGTCACGTTTAGAAGTACAGTATACAAAGTGTCATAGGCATTTTTAGAATCATTATCATCAGCATGTTTCCAAAATCTTGGCCTACTTCTTCTGATATACCAATTATTTATCGCATCTATAAATTCAGGAACAGATTGGCAAGCTGAAGTAATATCATAGTTAGATAAATTAGAATCAATCTTTTCAATCAGTTCTTTAGTTTTCAATAATGCATATCTATCCAAAGAATTTTGAGACGAATAATTTTCTTTTGCTTTTATATTTTCTGCATTTGCATAAAGGGTAAAAAAGTAAAAAGCATTCCACAAAGGTGTAATAATTTGTCTTTGTGCATCTGCTATTCCCTTCCCTTCCATATCTATCTGTAAGTTTTGCCCTTTAAGTATAGGAGAAGAGGAAAAGAACCATCTAAGAGAGTCAGCTCCATATTTTTTCCAAATCATTTCTGGTTCAGGATAATTTCTTAATTTCTTTGAAAGTTTTACACCTTTTGTATCAAGAACTATTCCATGACTGATTGAATTCTTGAAAGGAGGTTTGTCAAAAATTGCTGTACTTAATACCATCATTGTATAAAACCAGCCTCTAGTTTGACCAATGTACTCCACAATAAAATCAGCAGGAAAATGTGATTCAAACCAATCTTTATTTTCAAAAGGATAATGAACTTGAGCAAATGGCATTGAACCTGATTCAAACCAACAATCAAAAACTTCTGGAACTCTCTTCATTAGGCTTTTTCCTGTTGGATCATCAGGATTAGGTCTTGTCAAATTATCTATAAAAGGCCTATGTAGATTTTCAGGCCTAACTCCAAAATCATTTTCTATTTCATCTAAGCTTCCATAAACATCTGTTCTTGGATAATTAGGATCATCAGATTTCCAAACTGGAATTGGAGAGCCCCAAAACCTATTTCTGCTTATAGACCAATCTCTAGCACCTGCTAACCATTTTCCAAACGTACCTTCTTTTATATGACTAGGGATCCAGTTTATTTCTTGATTTAATTCAACCATCCTATTTTTGAATGACGAAACATTTACATACCAAGAATTAACTGATTTATATATTAATGGTTCATCTGTTCTCCAGCTATGAGGATAGTTATGCAGATATGATTCTTTTTTTATTAATAATTTTTTTTGTTTAAGCTCTTGAATTATTTTTTCATTAGCTTCAAATACTTGTAGTCCTTCATAATCTGGAACTTCCTGTGTAAATTTTCCTTGATCATCGACTGGACAAACTAATTTAATTCCATTAGCTTCGCATACTGTTTGGTCATCTTCTCCAAAGCCAGGTGCCATATGAACAATTCCTGTGCCTTCTTCGGTATTAACAAACTCTGCTTCTAGAACTCTAAATGAATTATTATTATTCTTAAAATAAGGAAATAAAGGTTTGTAAGTCAATCCTATTAATTCTGATCCTAATATATGTTTAATAATTTTATTTCCATCTAACTCTTTTTCATAGTTCTCTAGAACAGATTTTGCTATCACATAATTTTCATTATTCAAAGATATTATGCAGTATTCAATATCTTTTCCTACAGCACAAGCTAAATTGGAAGGAAGCGTCCAAGGAGTAGTAGTCCATGCAATTAGAAAGGTTTTATTATTATTTAGTTTTAGTTTGAAATCTAAAATCTCGAACTTTACAGTTACTGCAGGATCCTTTCTTTCTCTATATGAATCATCCAAACGGGTCTCAAAATTAGAAAGTGGAGTTTCTGCTTTCCAAGAATATGGCATGACTCTATCTTTTTCATAAACTAATCCTTTATCCCAAAGTTGCTTAAATGCCCAAATAACAGATTCCATATAGCTAAGATCCATTGTTTTATAGTCATTTTCAAAATCAACCCATCTAGCTTGCCTTCCAACAGTTCCTTCCCATTCTTTTGTATAACGCATCACTGAGGTTCTGCAATGATCATTAAAATTTTCAACTCCAAAATCTTGGATTTGTTTTCTTCCAGAAATACCTAATTCTTTTTCAGATTCCATTTCTGCTGGTAGACCGTGGCAATCCCAGCCAAATCTTCTATCTACCTTGTTACCTTTCATAGTTTGATATCTTGGGATAATATCTTTTACAAATCCTGTAAGTAGATGGCCATAATGGGGAAGACCGTTAGCAAAAGGAGGTCCGTCATAAAATACAAACTCATTAGATTTTTTTCTTAACTCCAAAGATTCAGAAAAAGTGTTTTCTTTTTTCCATTTATTCAATATTTTTTCCTCAATTTCAGGTAAAGAAATAGAGGAATTAATTTCTGGATAGTATTTTTTATTTTCTATAGTCATTTATAAATCAATTTTACCTTTTGAATTAGTCTTAAGTATTATAAATTGAATACTGATATTGGATTATAAGATAGAATATGTTTTTTTTCGGTATCAGATAAGTCACTCAGCCCTGAAAGGCATCTTGAGAAATTTATTAATGGAAAATCTGAAGCAAAAAGAATTTTATTTATATTTGAACATAAAATAGAAGTTTTATATACCTTTCTGCTATAAAGAAAAGGTTGAGCTGCAGAATCGTAATAAACATTTTTTAATACTTCTTTTACTTCAGGCATCTGTTCGTAAAAAACTAAACCTCCTCCAAAATGTGAGAAAATAAATTTATTTTCTGGATTTTGTTTTGCTAAAGAATATAACTTTTCCGGAACATTTGTCCCTTTGCCTGAGTATGAGTGACCTAGTGGTTCAGATGCATGAACAATGGTAGGTAGATTATATTCTAGTGCAATCCTCAGAGTATTTTTAAGTACTTTGTTTTCTTCTATTTCTTCATCATAATTAAAGTGTAATTCACCAATTCCTTTTGCTCCTCTGTTAATATAATTTAAGATTTTAGATTCAGTGTTTTTTGAGTAAATATTTACAGAACATATTGGGATTATTTCTTCAAATTTACTGGCTGATTCTATTATGTAGTCATTACATAATTTTGTAATTTCATCACTTGTCCAACCAAAACCACCAACTACTGCTTTATTTATTTCACAATCTTTTAGTTTATTTACCAAGTTATCAGCGTCTGATATTTTAGTTTTTTCATTGAAAAGCTCTTTGAATTTTTGATCTAGTTTTTGAAACTTAGAAATTTCTGAAGAAATTTCCTTAGGTAAAATATGTGTGAGTGAATCTATATTCATTTCTATTTTTTTTCTATAATTTAAATATTATGACAAATAAAAAAATTGATAGAAGAGAATTTGGTAAAGTTTTTATATCAAAAACATCTCCAAATTTTGTAATAGGTGATTATGCTAAATTATTGGCAGATACTAAAATTCAAAATTTTATAGATGATAAATTAAAAACATTAATTAAAGCTAATATTTCATGGCAACATTATTTTCCAGCTTGTTCAACAGCACCTTGGCAGCTTGATGGAGTTATAAGAGGCCTGAGAAGTTTAGGAATTTCTAACTTAGAGGTAGCACACAATGGAACAGTTGTTGTAAATGCTAGGGAAGGCCAAGAAAATAATGGATTCTTAAAAATAGAAAAAGATTTATCTATTAAAAGTACTGTATTAGATGATCCTGGCCAAGAGTGGATTAATTATGTTCCTAAAAATAAAATGATTGTCTTAAATAAGATCTACCCTGAAGGAATAATGATCCCTCGAAAACTTTTAGAAACAAATATTATCCATCTTCCTACAGTTAAAACACATGTTTTCACTACAATTACTGGTGCTATGAAAAATGCATTTGGGGGCTTGCTTCATAAAAATAGGCATTGGGCTCATGCGGATATTCATAATACACTAGTTGATTTACTCACTATTCAGTATGAGATTCATAATAATGTATTTGCAGTTATGGATGGAACATTTGCAGGAGACGGACCTGGCCCTAGGGCAATGAACTTTAAGACTAAAAATATGATATTCGCATCTTATGACCAAGTTGCAATTGATTCTATTTCTGCAAAGCTGATGGGTTTTGATCCTTTGAAAATACCAAAACTTAGAATTGCTCATGAAAAGGGCCTTGGTATAGCTAATCCAAATGAAATTAAGGTGATTGGAGAAAACATTAATAAGATAAATTGGAATTTTTCTAAAAATAAAAATACATTTGCTAGTAAAATTCAAAAGTATATTTATTGGGGGCCTTTGAAACCTTTTGAAAAACTATTATTGAGAACTCCAATGGTAAACGTAGCATACTTGGCTTCAAATCTTTATCACAACACTTTTTGGCTTAGATTTATAGGAAAAAGTAGAATAAAAAAAGCATTTAAAACCCAATGGGGTAACTTATTAGTTAATTATAAAATTTCGAAACCCTAATTCACTTATTTTCTAGGCAGTAATTATATGCACTAAGTGCAGAAATAGCTCCTTGTGAAGCAGCTGTTATAGTTTGCTTTAAATTAGAACCATTAGTGATATCTCCAGCTGCGAATATTCCAGATACATTTGTCTTTTGATCTTTGTCAACAGCTACTTCGTTTGTTTCATCATCTAGATTTATTCCTAGTGATATAGGGATTTCTACTCTTGGATCTGCTCCAGCCTCAATCATTAAACCATCGATTTTAAATCTATTTTGGTTATTGTATTTATTTTCTAATTCTATTTCTTCTAATCCACCAAAATCTGATCCTATAAGTTTAGTTACATTATTCTTTAACAGAACATCTACATTATCAGTTTTTTCTAAAGTATCCAAAAGTATAGGTTCTGGTCTCCAAAGCTTTTCTCCTCTGTAAACCAGAAAAACTTTTTTAGCATATTTTGCAATAAGAATAGCACCTTCTACCGCAGCATTTCCGCCTCCCACTACAACAGCTAATTCTTTATTTCTATAAAGAGGAGCATCACAAGTTGAACAGTAAGAAATACCTTTACCAGTCCACTTCTCTTCGTTTTCAAGCTCTAGTTTTCTTCTTTCCCTGCCTATCGCTAATATAATTGTTTTAGCCTCGATTGTTGAGCCATCATATAACTGGCATAAAAAAGATTTATTCTTTTTAGTAATTGATTTTAGGTTTTGTTCAATTATAGGGACATCTAAATTTGTTACTTGATTTTTAAATTCAAGCATCAAGTCAAATCCATCAATATCGTTATTACCAGGATAATTTTCTATTAATCCTCCTATTGCTGTTTCTCCACCAAACTCTTCACCAATAATAGCAGTACTCATTTGATATCTAGCTGCATATAAACCAGCTGAAAAGCCTGCTGCTCCTTGACCAGCTATTAATAAATCGACTTTATTTAATATACTCATTGTAATTTTTTCATTTATTAAACTTCAAAAAAATAATAAATCCAATTTTTTATTTTTTTGAATATTTCTAAGGTTGTATCTATAGATATTATTATATGATTAGGGTAAATAACAGTAAAAAAATAATTTTTTTCTAGGAGAGAGAGATGGAATCTAAAATTAGGATAAACGATGTAGGAGATATATGCTCTCCAAAAGGATTTTTATCTGGTTCTATATTTTCTGGAATTAAATCTCCTGGCCAGGATAAAAGGGACATAGGAATTATATTTTCCGAAACTGAATGTGTTAGTGCAGGTACATTTACTCAAAATTCAGTGGTTTCTCCATCTGTAACTTGGACTAAAGAAATTAATTCAGATGGAAATATAAGAGCTATTGTAGCAAATTCAGGCTGTGCTAATTGCGCTGTTGGTGAACAAGGGTTAATAGATGCCAAAGAAATGGCTTCTATAACCTCTAATGCGTTGGATATAAATGAAAATCAAGTAGCAGTAGCTTCAACTGGAATAATTGGAGTAGAACTGCCAATGGCTTTGATGAGAAAATTCATACCTCAAATAAAATTAGATAAAAATGATGGTAATGGATTTGCTAGGTCAATACTTACTACTGACACAAAAACTAAAGAAATTTCTGTTTCCTTTCAAATCGATGGTATGGAAATTAATGTAGCTGGGGTAGCTAAAGGATCTGGTATGATACATCCAAATATGGCTACTATGCTGGCATTTATAACAACTGATGCTAATATTGAAAAAAAAATATTACAAAATTCCCTCAACAATTCTGTTGCAAAATCTTTTAATCAAATAAGTGTTGATGGGGATCAATCAACTAACGATACAGTATTAGTGTTAGCTAATGGTCTTGCCAAGAATAAAAAGATTATATCTTCTAATGATTCAAAAAAGTTCTCTGAAGCCTTAGATATTGTTTGTGTATTTCTAGCAAAAGAAATAGCCAAAGATGGAGAAGGTAATACAAGGCTAATAGAGGCTACAGTTTCAGGAGCAAAAACAACTGAAGATGCAAGACTTGCTGCAAGATATGTCGTAAATTCAAATTTAGTAAAAACTGCTGTTTACGGTAGAGATCCTAATTGGGGAAGAATAAT
Source organism: Dehalococcoidia bacterium (assembly GCA_022451965.1). Lineage (NCBI taxonomy): Bacteria > Bacillati > Chloroflexota > Dehalococcoidia > Dehalococcoidia bacterium. The sequence goes on from JAKUNJ010000004.1 coordinate 40,741, forward strand.
CATGGCAGTAGGAGCTTCTCAGATTCCAATTGATGAATCAAAGATAGAAATTTTTGTTAATGATATTCAAATAGTTTCTGAAGGAATTGCAATTTCTTATAATCACCAAAGTATTGTAATTGCTATGAGTGAAGAAATAATCAGGTTTAATATTAACCTGAATATTGGCTCTAATTCTGGAGTAGCTTGGGGTAGTGAATTGACAGAAGAATACGTAGTTTTTAATTCAGCTTATACAACATAATTTTGCTATGAAAAATTCAAAAAATGTTTCAGTAATAAAAATAGGAGGATCAACTCTAGGTGAAACTGATAGTACTTTTGAAGACATAATTACTTTGTATAAAAAAGGATGGAAAATAGTTTTAGTTCATGGTGGAGGAAAAGAAATTTCTAACTGGATTAATAAGCAAGGTATAGAGCCTCTATTTGTAGATGGTCTTAGAGTCACAGATAAGCAAACTCTAGATGTAGCCTTAGCTGTTCTTTCAGGAAAAATAAACTCTGAAATAGTCTCAGAGTTTCAAAACCGAGGAGCTAATGCTGTGGGTTTATCAGGTTCTTCAGGTATTCTAAATGCGGAAAAACTGAATCAGAAACTAGGATTTGTGGGTAAAATTGTTAGTTGTAATACAGATTTGTTAAATAATCTTTTAGATAATGGATACCTTCCTGTTGTTTCACCAATGGCATTATCAATTGATTCAAAAAATCAAATTTATAATACAAACGCAGATACTGCTGCAGGAGTCATAGCTAGAGAACTTGGTGCGGACAATATTATATTTCAAACTGATGTTCCAGGAGTTTTTGATACAAATAAAAGAGTAATACCTCAAATGACAAAAAAACAGGCACTGGACTTAATTGATTCTGGAATTGTTCAAGGAGGTATGATACCTAAAATAAAATCTTGCATAGAAGCTTTATCAGCAGTAAATGTAGGAAGAATTATTGATGGAAGAAACTCTGGAGCGCTGTTAACTGCATTCACTAATGGCGATATTGGTACTAGAATAGTTTAAGAGGGTAATTTTAAAATATATATATATTGGAGAAATAAATGAAATCGACCAAAGAATACAAAGATCTCGAAAAAAAATATTATATGCAAGTTGTTAATAGAATGCCTCCAGTTCTTGTAAGCGGGAAGGGAACCGTAGTAACTGATAATGATGGAAATGAATACTTGGACTTTACTGCTGGTTGGGCTGTATTAAACTTAGGGCATTCTCATGATTCAGTTACAGAAGCAATTAAGGATCAAGCTGGTAAGATACTCCAAATGAGCAATTTATATTATACAACTCCACAGCTTTCCTTGGCTCAAACTATAGTTGATAACTCTGCGTTAGACAGGGTTTTCTTTTGTAACTCAGGCGCAGAAGCAAATGAAGGAGCAGCTAAACTAGCTAGAAAATGGGGTAAGAAAAATCTTAATGGTGCATTTGACATAATTACTACATTAAATTCATTTCATGGAAGAACTCAAGCAATGATGGCAGCAACAGGACAGCCTCACTATCAAGATAATTGGAGGCCTTTGATGCCGGGTTTTGTAAATGTAGAATATAATAATTTGCAGCATATAGTGGATGCTTATACAGACAACACTTGTGCAGTTATGATTGAACCTGTTCAAGGGGAAGGTGGTGTAAATGTACCAGATCCTGACTATCTAAGATCTGTTCAAGAATTCTGTAAATCTAAAAACATACTCTTTATTTTGGATGAAGTTCAAACAGGAATGGGCAGATTAGGAACTTTATTTGGTTATCAAAGATTTCAAGGCGTTGAACCTGATGTAATGACATTAGCTAAAGCTTTAGGTTCAGGAGCTCCACTAGGAGCATTTTGTTCCAAAGAATTTTGTTCTGTGCTAGAACCAGGAGATCATGGATCAACTTTTGGAGGAAATGCATTAACTACTTCAGCAGGAGCTGCTGCAGCAGAATTTATGGTTAAGAATAACATTCCTGAAACTGCTCTTGAGTCTGGAAAATATATGATGGATAAACTTAGTGTCTTAATGAAAAAATTTGATTTCATTTCTGAAATTAGAGGTATGGGACTACTCATAGGTATAGAAATGAATCAAGATGTCTCTGGGGAGATAGTTGGTAAGGCACTTGAAAAGGGTCTGCTAATAAATGCTGTAAGGCCTAATATGATAAGATTTATGCCCCCTTTGAATGTTTCAATAGAAGAAATAGATCAAGCCATTGAAGTTATAAGTGAAATATTAGAGGATTACTAGTAATGTCTAAAGGAAAATGTGTTTTGGCATACTCTGGAGGAATGGATTCAACAATTTCTGTAGTATGGATAAAAGAAAAATATGATTTAGATGTTATTACTCTAACAGTTGATCTAGGAGCCGGTCCTGAGATTGAAGGAGTTAAAGAAAAGTCTAAAAATGCTGGAGCAATAGATTCTGTTGTTCTGGATGTTAAAGAAGAATTTGTTAATGAATATGTATTTCCTGCACTAAAAGCAGGTGGTATGTATGAAGATGTTTATGCTTTATCGACGGCATTAGCAAGGCCATTAATGTCAAAAAAACTAGTTGAGATAGCTAGAAAATATGGAGCAGAATATGTTTCCCATGGCTGTACTGGTAAAGGAAATGATCAAGTTAGATTTGATGCCTCCATAATGACTCTTTCTGGAGATGGAGATTCTATAAAGATTATTGCTCCAGCTAGAGAATGGGGAATGACAAGAGATGAAGAAAAGGAATATGCTGCAAAAGCTGGACTTGAATTAAGAGAAGTTGGTGATAATAATAGGGTCTACTCCATAGATAGGAATTTATGGGGCTTAGCAATTGAAGGAGAAGACCTGGAAGATACTTGGATAGAACCTCCTGAAGATGCCTTTTCGTGGACATCAAGTGTTGAGAATGCTCCTGATAAACCTGAAATATTAGAATTAGGTTTTGATAAAGGTATACCTGTATCTTTAGATGGGAAAAAATTAGATGGTGTTACTCTTATTGAAAATTTAAACTTAATAGCTGGAAAACATGGTATCGGAAGAGTTGATCATCTTGAGAATAGATTAGTTGGAATTAAGAGTAGAGAAGTTTATGAAACTCCTGCAGCTATTATTTTATACAATGCGATAAGTGCATTAGAAACGGCTACTTTATCAAGAGAACAACAAAGAATAAAATCTAATCTTTCAAAAATTTACTCGGATCTCGTTTATGATGGTAGATGGTTTACTTTACTCAGGGAAAATATAGAATCATTTATGAACAGTGTTCAAAAATTTTCATCAGGTGAAGTTAAGCTAAAGCTCTACAAAGGAAATGTAACTGTTATTGGAAGAAAATCAAAGTTTTCTCTTTATGACTATGATATGTCTACATACTCTACTACAGATACTTTTAACCATCAATCTGCTGAAGGATTTATTGATATTTACTCTTTGCCTGCAAGAATTCAGGCAAAAAAACAAAAATTTAACGATTTATAAATTTTGACAAAGAATATAAATAATAAAACATCTTCCGTTCAAGGAGGTAAAATATATGGTGATTTTACTAGTTCTTTTCATTCTGACATAAGGATGTATTCTGAAGATATTGATGTATCAATAGCTTATTCTAAAATGCTAAAAAAAATTGGAATATTATCTTCTCAAGAAAGTGAATTAATTAAGAACTCTTTAGAAGAAATTAGGAAAGAAATAAAAGATAACAAATTTGATTGGGATGACACTCTAGAAGACATTCACTTAAATATTGAGAATTCAATGTATAAAAAAATAGGTGAAGTTGCTGGTAAGCTTCATTATGGAAGGTCCAGGAACGATCAAGTAGCAACAGATTCTCGATTATATTTCCTAAGGAATGTGGATTTAATTATATCTTCTATAATTAAATTTTTAGAAGTTCTTATTAAGCTTTCAGAAAAAAATATTGAACTTTTATTGCCTGGTTATACACATCTACAAAAAGGCCAACCAATCCTAATTTCTCATAATTTGATGTCATACTTTTCTATGATTTCTAGAGATCTTAGTCGTTTCCAGAATACTAGATTCAATTTAGATAACATGCCACTCGGTTCTGGTGCGTTTGCTGGTGTCACAATTCCCTTAGATAGAGATTTATTAGCTGATGAATTAGGATTTTCTAGAGTTTCATCAAATTCTATTGACTCCGTATCATCAAGAGATCATATTACTGATTTGCTTTATTCCTGTTCGTCTATCATGATAAATTTATCTAGAATTTCTGAAGAATTAATAATTTGGAATACAGAAGAGTTTAATTTTATTAATATTCCAGATGAGTTTACTACTGGTTCAAGTATTATGCCCCAAAAAAGAAATCCTGATTATTTTGAATTAATAAGAGGTAAATCAGGGATTCCTATAGGCCACTTAGTATCACTTTTAACTTCACTAAAAGGACTTACTTTCACATATAATAGAGATTTGCAAGAAGATAGAAAAGGAGCAATGGACTCAATTGAAATTGTTTCTCAATCCCTTGAAGTTTTCTCAAATTTATTTTCTAATCTGACATTTAATCAAAAAATAATGCTAGATTCTGCTCATAATTCTAATATTTTAGCTACTGACTTTGCTGATTATTTAGCAAATAAAAAAATGCCTTATAGAGAAGCTTATGAAATAGTAAAAACTATATCCTCATCATTAGAAGGTAAATATATACATCAAATTTCATTAAACGAATTAAGAAAATTTTCCAAACTTTTTGAAGAAGATGTACTTGATATTTCATTAAGAAATTCTATTGAAAGAAGAAATTCTTTTGGAGGAACATCTACTGATTCCGTAAAAAATCAAATAAAAGAAGCTAAGATTTTTCTATCAAAAATCAAAAATGAAAAATAAAGACATATTCTTAAGCGCATCGATTCTATCTTCAGATTTTAAGAACTTAGAAAATGAAATAACAGCCTTGAATCAATCTGGTATTGATGAATTTCATTTGGATGTAATGGATGGTAATTTTGTTGAATCCATATCATTTGGTGATCCTATAATTAAGACAGTTAGGTCACTAACATCAATACCTATAGAAGCTCATCTAATGGTAGACAAACCTAATAATTTTGTAGAAAATTTTGCTAAACTCGGGGTTGATATATTTACCTTTCATATTGAAAGTAAATCTGATATTTTAAAGACAATTTCTAATATAAAGAATAATGGAATGAAGGTTGGAATTGCATTAAATCCAGATACTCCTATTGAAATAATCGAGCCATATCTACAACAAATTGATCGAATTTTATTTATGACTGTATACCCTGGTAAAGGTGGTCAAAAATATATAGAAGATATAAATAATAAAATTTTAGAATTTTCAAATAATAAAAGTATAAGTCAGAACTTATTGATCGCAATAGATGGAGGAGTCAAGCCAGAAACTGTTTTAGGTGGATATAATTCTGGAGCCAAACTATTTGTGTCTGGAACAGGTATTTTGAATAGCAATTTAGGTTTTAGAGGAGCTGTGAATGAATTTAGAAAAGTTATTTTAGAATAACACCTTTTTTGTCTAGAGTTCTAATTTCTCTAGCAGTAAGCTTTACAACGTATTCCTTGTCATTTATTTTTATTTTTCTCTTTTGAATATTGGGTTTAGAAATCTTTTGTGTAGCGTTTAGTGCATGAGACCTGTTGTGACCGAATAAAGGTTTTTTTATTGGTCCTAAACCTAGATGTTTTCTTGGATCAACTGGCATTTTTTACTCTCAGTTATTTTAGTTACTTAAAATATATATTTTTTTATATGATTAGTTTATCATCCAAATCTATAATCGGAAATAATTTTCTATGAATTTAAATAAAGAGATCTCTTTAAGTGAAATTTCTCAAGCTATTAAGACATTTATATATAGCTTAGAGTTATATAAGGAAAAAATTAATAATCTAAATGTATTTCCTGTGCCTGATGGTGATACTGGAACTAATATGTTACTTACAATAAAGAATGTTGATCAAGATCTTGATTCAAAGTCAGATATGCATTCTTTATTAACTCACTTACGGCAAGCTTCACTAATGGAAGCAAGAGGAAACTCAGGAGTTATTCTTTCACAATTTTTTCAAGGTCTACTAACTTCTTACGAAAGTAACAAATGTTTTACGATTTCATCTTTAGTTACTTCATTTACTATTGCAGCTGAAAATACTAGAAAATCTTTACCTAATCCTGTAGATGGAACTATGATGACTGTATATGAAGAAATAGCCAGAGCGGCAAGTAAAGGGCTAAGTAAATCTGAAAACTTAGAAGATTTACTAGAAATAATTGCTAAAGGAGCAGTTTTATCTGTAAAAAACACTCCTAATAAATTAAAGATCCTTAGAGAAGCAGGAGTAGTGGATTCAGGTGGCTTAGGTTTAGCTATTATGATGAATGCTTGGTATTTATCAATAATTCAAAAAGAAATAGAAAAAGATTTAGATATTGTTTATTTAGAAATGATATCAGGTCTTTCAGATAAAGTTTCTGAAAATTTTATAAATTCTAGTGATGAACTAGAGTGGGGTAACTGTACAGTTTTTACTATAAAAGGTGAAAATTTTGATATTGACTATCAAAGAAAACAAATTGCTAAATTTGGTAAATCACCTGTTATTACTGGAGATTCAAACCTAATTAAAGTGCATATTCATGTTTTGGATGAAAATGAAGTAATTAATTATTCTAAAAAAATAGGAACTGTTGAAAATATTTTTGTTCAAAATATGGATGATCAAACTAAGATTTTTTCATCAAGAAAAAGAAATTATGATCTTATCAAAACTTCAGTAATTTCAATTTGTGAAGGCAATGGCATAGTTGAAGCTTTTTTTGAAGCTGCTGGTGATGGGATGCACATTGTTGAGGGAGGTTCGAAAAATAATCCTAGCATAAAAATAATAATGAATGAAATAGATAAGATTAAGTCAGATAATATTATTATTCTTCCAAATAATTCAAATATTTCAACAACTGTAAAACAATTAATTGACCTCAATAATAATAAAAAAATACATATGATACCCACTCGTTCGATTCAACAAGGCATAGCTTCAATTTTTTCATATGATTCATCAAAAAATTTTGATATTAATCTAAAAAATATGAATGACTCTCTCAAAGTGATTGAAGAGGCATTTGTAACTATTTCAACCAGAGATGTTGTTTTTGATGGGAAGCAAATAAAGAAAAATAATTTCTTTGCCACATTGAACAACAAAATTTATGACTCTTACGACTCTGCCGATTTAGGACTAATTAGTATTTCAAGGGAATTATTAAGAAGAAATGAAATATTAACCATTTTTGTTGGTCATGATTCTATTATGGATAATTATGATTACTTAGAAAGTCAAATTTTACAAAACTATAGTGATAAAGAAGTTGTCATTGTGAATGGTAATCAATCATACTATAATTATCTATTATTAGCAGAATAAGAGGGAAAAATGTCAAAAATAGCTTTAGTAACAGATAGTACATCAGATCTACCAAAGAAAGTAGCAGAAAAACAAGGAATATTTGTTGTTCCACTTAATTTACATTTTGGAGATGAAACATTTATTGATGGAATAGATATAACTTCTTCTGAGTTTTATCCTAAATTGATTGATTCTGAGTTTCATCCCAGTACATCTCAACCTTCAGTTGGTAAATTTATAAAAACATATGAAGAAATACTTCAGTCATACGATAGTATAATATCGATTCATATGTCTTCTAAGCTAAGTGCTACTCATTCTTCTGCTGTGCAAGCTAAAGAACAGATTTCAAACGATAATATAAGAATTATTGATAGTAAAAATGGCACATTAGGTTTGGGGTCTTTGGTTTATTCTGTTTCTAAGTTAATGAAAAAAGAAAATAATTTAGATAATTTAGTAACTGAAACTGAAAGTCTTGTTGATAAATCACAATTCTATGGATTATGTGCAACTTTAGAATATTTGGCAAAAGGAGGAAGAATAGGTAAGGCTCAAGAATTTGTTGGCTCTTTGCTTAAGCTAAAACCAATACTTTCTACTAGGGGATTTGATGGTGAAATAGGTTCAGTAGCTAAGGTTAGAACTTTTTCTAAAGGTATGGATTACTTGGTTAATATTGTTGAGAATAATAAAATTGAAGACTTATTTGTAGTACATGGTGGAAATTTTGAAAGTGCTGAAAAATTAATCGAAAAATTAGAAAAAGTAATAGATAAGAAGAAAATTATCGTCTCAGAATTTGGTCCAGTTGTAGGTACTCATTTAGGACCAGGTTCATTCGGAATTGGATTTGTTGGTTCGGAGTAAAAATTAGTGATAGAAAAGAAAGTAGATAGACTTAAGCGACTAGTTTCTATTCTTTCTCAAGAATATCATCTTGGACTAAATGATCAATCTGTTGAATTAGGATTAGATCACTATATCAGGAATAATTTTTTTGATGTTGATTGGATTATGAATACATATCCTATGAATCAAAGATCTTATAAAAATTTAGGAATTGGTGAGAGGCATATTTGGATAAAAAATCTAATTTCAAAAATTACTTACGAATTAAAGGTATTTGAGGCAAATATAAGTAAAGAGTTATTATTAAGAAATTTGCCCCTAGAAACTCCAGTTGATCAAATACCCTTCATAAACAAAAGAATCACATCGAAATTTTCAAATATAGGAATTTATAATCTTAGAGATTTAATTCTACATTTCCCTTTTAGATATGAAGACTATACAAATATTCAAAATATAAAATTTCTTTTAGAAAATCAGAATGCAACAGTTATAGGGAAAATATCTAAAAAAATTCTAATTAAGAGAATGAATGCACCACAAATAATAGTTGAAGATTCAACAGGTTCAATCACTGTAACATTTTTTAATATGTCCTATCTTATTAGAGAACTAAAAGTTGGTCAAAATATTGCAATTGCAGGACAGGTAAAAAAATTTAGAAATTCATTACAATTTACTAATCCTGAATATGAGGTTTTCAAAGATAGTCCTAAAAGATTTCAATATCTACAACCGATTTATCATTCTACGGAAAGACTATCTCAAGAAATGATAAAAACTAGAATATCTGCAGCTATTAAGTCAAACGCAATAGAAAAAATTGATGAATTCATTCCTGAAGAAATCCTGAAAAAAAATAATCTTTATTCCCTTCAATCATCAATAAAAAGATTACATTTTTCAAAAAGTATAGATGAAAAAAATAAAGCCTCAAAAAGTTTTGCTTTTCATGAAGTTTTTGAAAATCAAATTTCAGTGAAATATAGAAAAAAACAAAGAGAAAAAAATATAACTTCATATGCATTTACTTCATTTAATGAAAATTATAAATTCATCAGTAAATATCTACCTTTTGAATTAACCAAAGATCAAAAAAATACAATTTTTCAAATAGGAAATGATTTATCAGATAGATTGCCTATGGCTCGATTGTTACAAGGTGAAGTTGGATCAGGGAAAACTATAGTAGCTTTGATAGCTCTTATATGTACAGCCATGGAAGATCAGCAAGGAATTTTGCTTGCTCCAACAGAAGTTCTTGCAGAACAACACTTTTTGAATTTATCAGAATTAGTTGAAGGATCACTACAATTTGGGAATGAAGAAAATATAAGAATATTTAGTATAAATAAAAAGAAGAAGATAGCTTTATTAACTGGATCTTTAAATCAAAAAATAAAAGATAAAACTAGATCAATGATTGTTAATAAAGAGATTGATATTATCGTGGGAACCCATGCATTACTTCAAGAAGAAATATCGAAAAATTTATCTGGATTAATAGTTATTGATGAGCAACAAAGGTTTGGTGTAGAACAGAGAAATTTATTACTAAAAAGACAACCTATTCCAAATATGCTAGCTATGTCAGCAACACCTATTCCTAGAACACTTAATATGACTTTATATGGAGATTTATCAATATCTGTAATAAAGACAATGCCAAATAGAAAAAGAGATGTTAAGACGATTTGGATGAGAAATAGTCAATTTGACGAAGTAATATCTAACATCGAGGATGAGTTGAAAAAAGGTTCTCAAATATTTTACGTTTCACCTCATATAGATTCATCTGAAAAAATTGAAGTATCTTCAGTAATCCGAGAATATGAGAAATTATCTCTAAGTAAACTCTCAAAATATAAAATAGATCTTTTGCACGGAAGAATGAAGATAGAAAAAAAGCAAAAAATTATGGAAAACTTAAGGAAGGGAAAAATTGATATTTTGGTTAGTACTCCATTGATTGAAGTTGGAGTAGATATTCCAAATGCTACATTAATTGTTATTAATTCAGCAGAAAGATTTGGTATTTCTCAGCTTCATCAATTAAGAGGAAGGGTTGGTAGAGGAGATAAAGAATCAAAGTGTATTATAGTTTCTTCAGACGAAATAACAGAAATTACTGAACAAAGATTAAATGCAATAGTAAAAAGTAATGATGGATTCAAGCTTTCTGAGGAAGATCTTAAGATTAGAGGTCCCGGTGAAATAGATAAAACTAAACAAAGTGGATTCCCCCACTATAAAATAGCAGACCCTTTAGATTTTGAAATGATAAAGGATGTAAATGAAATTGCAACAAATATCATTGAACAAGATCCTGATCTAAATAATAATGAAAGGATTAAGAAAATTATAAAAAAGGTTAATTCTAGCAATATAAGTTTAGGATAAAGTTACTTAATAACTAAGTTATATAGCTTATCTTGAACATATATTTCTTTTACTATTTCTTTATTAGAAATATATTTCAAAACTTTTTCTGAGTTCAAAACTGAATTCTTAATATCTTGTTCTGATAATCCTTTCTTCATCTCTATTTGGTCTCGAAGTTTACCATTTATTTGTACTATTAAAGTAAAAGTATCTTTTTCAATTAATTTTTCTTCAAAAGTAGGATTATTTTGTAGATGAATTGAGCTCTTATTCCCTAGAATAAGCCAGATTTCTTCTGTTATATGAGGACAGATTGGAGATAAGTGAATCAATAGTCTTTTGCAAGCATCTTGCCAGTCTGAGTTTGAGATAGAACCTTGTTTTTTTATTTTAGAAAGATAGTTAGTGTATTCCATAAGAGAAGCTATCGAAGTATTAAACTTAAAATTACTCATATCATTAAGAACATTTTTCGTAGTCTGGTTTGATATTTGGATTGTTTTTTTTGTTTCTTCTTCAGATATTTTATTTTCTTTATATTTTATTATCATCATATCCCATACTCGATTTAACCATCGGTAAACTCCGTTAATTCCTGAATCCGACCAATCTCCACCTCTATCCCAAGGGCCTAAAAACATTAGGTAAGCCCTAACTGAATCAGTTCCATATTTTTTAACTAATGGTTCAGGATTTAAGGGATTATTTCTTTTTGAAATTTTCATATGCCTTGCTAACATGACACCTTGATTAAAGAGTCTTTTGTAAGGTTCATCAAAATCTAGATAGCCTAAGTCTCTAAGAACCTTATTGAAAAATCTTGCATATAATAAATGCATTACTGCATGTTCTGCTCCCCCCATATATTGATCGACTGGACTCCATAGATCTATTTTTTCCTTTTCAAAAGGAAGATCTAGTATTCCTGGACTAGCAAATTTTAAGTGATACCATGAAGAATCCATAAAAGTATCCATAGTGTCTGTTTCTCTTCTTAATTTTCCATATTTAGGATGATCAAAATAAAGAAACTCTTTATCCAGAGTTAATGGTGACTGACCTGTAGGCATAAATTCTTTTGCATCAGGAAGAATTACAGGTAAATATTCATCTTCGACAGGAATAATTTCATTATTATTATCGTATAACATTGGAATAGGAGTTCCCCAATATCTTTGTCTAGATATTAGCCAATCTCTTAAGTGATATGTAATTGTCTTTTTACCAAATCCTTTGTCTGATACTAAGTCTGCAATTTTCTTTTTTCCATCATTGTTACTTATTCCATTGAATTCTCCTGAGTTTATTTGAATTCCGTTACCTGTAAAAGCATCATTTAATTCAATATCATTTGATCCATCAGGTGAAATAACAACTTTAATTGGAAGTTCATATTTTTTAGCAAAAATAAAATCTCTTTCATCATGCGCTGGTACTCCCATAACGGCTCCAGTACCATATGATGCGAGAACATAATCTCCAATAAAAACTGGTAGCTTTTCATTTGTTACGGGATTTATACAAAAAATATCTGTTTTTACTCCAGTTTTTTCTCTTATTGTGGATGTTCTATCAATTTCTGACATTTTTTGAGACCGTCTTATATAGGATTGAACACTTTTATTTTTATCTAATGAAAGAGATTTAATAAGAGGATGTTCAGGGGCTAGAACTACAAATGTGACTCCATAAATAGTATCAATCCTTGTTGTAAATGTACTAATCTTTTCATTATGATTTTCTACACTGAAATTTATAGTTACTCCTTCAGATTTACCTATCCAATTTCTTTGCATTTGTTTTATTTTTTCAGGCCATTCAAGTGTACTCATATCTAATAACTCTTCAGCATAATCAGTAATTTTGAAATACCATTGAGGCATTAGTTTCTTAACAACTTCAGCTCCAGATCTTTCAGATTTTCCATCAACTACTTGCTCGTTTGCTAGTGTTGTTTGATCAATAGGATCCCACCATACAGGTCCATTTTTTCTGTAAGCCAGACCTTTTTTATACATTTCTATAAAAAACTTTTGATTCCATTTATAATACTCCGGAGTACAAGTGATAAGTTTTCTATTCCAGTCATAAGAATTACCCATCATATCAAATTGCTTTTCCATGTTATTTATGTTGTCAAAAGTCCATTTTTTGGGATTTATGTTTCTTTTAATTGCAGCATTTTCTGCAGGAAGACCAAAAGCATCAAATCCTTGAGGGTGCATTACATTATAACCTTCTAATCTTTTAAATCTTGCATGCGCATCAGCTGGTGTGAAAGCAAACCAATGGCCTATATGTAGATCACCGGAAGGATAAGGAAACATTGATAATGCGTACCAATTTTTTTTTGATGGAATTTTATCTGAAGTCTTGTATATTTCAGAATTCTTCCATATTTTTTGCCACTTTGATTCTACTTTAGATGGTATATAAGCTTCAGTATCAGGTTTCAGCATTATTTATTATTGTTTTTTTCTTATGTAATATAGTATAAATGATTATTTTATAAAATTATTTTAGGTGAGAAGTGTGTTTGATTTAATTATTAAAAATGGAAATATTATTGATGGTACAGGTAGTAAACCAAGAGTAGAAGATATTGGAATTAATGGTGATAAAATAATTTCCATTGGCAACCTAAGTAATCTAGATGCAAAAAAAACTATTGATGCAGAAGGTCTATGTGTATCTCCAGGTTTTATAGATACTCATTCTCATGCGGATTTTGATATATTACGGGATCCTCAACATATCTATGGGATTTCTCAGGGTGTTACAACTGAAATCCTTTCTCCTGATGGAATCGGAATAGTTCCTTTAGATAAATCAAAATCGAAGGAACATATAAACTATTTAGCAGGTATTTTAGGGCACCCTCCGGAAGACTTTGATGGTACATCTTTTGAATCTGCAAAAAAGTTTTATCATAAAAAAAGTAAATGCAATGTTGCTGTATTTGCAGGTCATGGTCCTATCAGAGTTAATATCACAGGAATGGATGATATTCCACTAGAGGGAGAATTATTAAAAAAAGCAAAATACAAACTAGAGGAATCACTTGAGCAAGGAGCAGCGGGCTTTTCAACAGGTTTAGATTATTATCCTCAAACCTTTTCCTCTACTGATGAGTTGATTGAACTTTGTAAAATTGCTAAATCTAAAGAGAGAGTCTACTCTGTCCATTTAAGAAGTCATGAGAAACACAGAGCCTTTGCTAATGGAGGAATACTAGAGGCAATTGAAATTGCCAGAAAGTCAGAAGTATCATTAGTGGTAGAACATTATAGAACTGTTGAACAAAATGCAGGTCAAATAGATGTTTTATTAGAACCTGTAGACAAAGCAAAAAAAGAAGGTATAGACATAACTATGGAGACATATTCATATCCAGTAGGTTGCACTATTCCTCTTATATTTTTTCCTGGTAAATTTCATCTTGGAGGAATTGATAATATTATGTCAATTTTATCCGATCAAGAACAGAGAAATTATTGGGAAAAAGAATTATTGAAAAATGCCCCAAGGCATGACATTGAAGGTGCAATGTGGACTTCTATTGGTAGAGATGATATGCATGAGTATGCAGGATTAAGTGTCGTTGATGGGGCTAAGAAGGATAACTTATCTCCAATACAACATGTTTTAGACATAATGTATAGAACAAAATTAAATTGTGGTTTTAGGGTTATTCCTCCTGCAAGTATTTCAACTTGGAGACAAGTTGAAGAAGATATAATGAATCTACTTCAAAGGCCTGATTATTTTGTTGGTTCTGACTCTGTACCAACAGGCCAAACTATCCACCCAAGAGCTTATGGATGTTTTACCAGAATATTAGGTAGATTGAGAAGAAGATTTAATATACCTATAGAATTATTAATTAATAGAATGACCAAGTTTCCTGCTGATAAGATTGGGATCAAAAATAGAGGAGAAATAAAAGAGAATAATTTTGCGGATCTGGTCGTATTTAATTCTGATGAAATTAATGATTTAGCAACATTTGAAGATCCTGAAGTGTTATCTGCAGGAATAATTCATGTGTTTGTAAACGGTAAGCTAGCTTTTGAAAAAGGAAAAGAAGTAACCGAATTAAATGGATATTTTGTCTAGGGCTTTACTATCGATCCATCAGCTCTTCTAACTGTATCCCAAGCTCCACCATATTCTCTTTCTTTAAATGGAAATTTTTTGGCTAATTTCTCATCAATATCAATTCCTAATCCAGGTTTATTGTTTGACCACATCATTCCCTGTTTTACTTCTGGACATCCAGGGAAAATTTCTTTAGTATTTTCTCCAAAGATAGAATATTCTTGAATTCCAAAGTTATAGCAGCTCAAGTCTAGAGCTAAATTTGCAGCATGTCCAACTGGTGATGTATCTCCTGGACCATGCCAAGCTGTTCTAACACCAAGAAGCTCTCCCATTGCAGCTATTTTCTTTGCAGGAGTTAAACCTCCTATATCAGAAATATGAATTCTTATAAAATCAATTAATCTATCTTTTATCATTGGAATTATTTCATGAGGAGAACTATAAAGTTCTCCCATTGCTATTGGTGTAGAAGATTGAGCTCTTACCATTTTGAAGTATTCATTATCCTCAGGACTAAATAAATCTTCTAGAAAGAAAAGCTGGTATTTTTCAACTTCTTTTGCAAACCATACTCCTAGGATAGGAGGAATTCGTTCGTGAACATCATGTAAAATTTCTACACCATAACCAAATCTATCTCTAATATATTCAAATAAAGATAAAGCAGATCTCATGTAAGGTTTAGGTTCAAAAACTCCTCCTGGATGTGCATATAATTTGCCATCATCATAATTCTTAATTCTTTTGGTAATAGGTATTGGGCCTAACTTTGGATCATTATTTAATAAAGTTTGCTCTCCCGCTTTTGCAGACTTATTACCATATGTAGAGTATCCAGGTGTTGATACCTGCACTCTTATATGATGGAAACCTTCTTCAATAAAAGCCTCCATCTTGTCTCCTACTTCTTCATTTGTATCACCTGATGAATGAACATAAACTGCAGCGGCTTCTCTAGTTTTTCCACCAAATAAATCATAAAGAGGCATATTAGCAATTTTACCTTTAATGTCCCAAAGAGCTTGATCAACACCTGAAAGTGCATTATTTAGTACAGGCCCATTTCTCCAATATGATGAAACATAAGATGACTGCCAAATATCTTCAATGTTATTAACTTCTTTGCCTATAAGAAATGGTTTTAGGTAATCTTCAATTGCATACTTTACGGGGTTAGGTCTTTGTGTGAAAGTCGCACACCCTAATCCATATAACCCATCTTGATCAGTTAAGATCTTTACTATAATCAACCTAATATCATCAGGTTCAGTAAATATAACTTTTATATCCTTAATTATTGGGCTTTTCATACATGTCCTTTATTGTGAAGTAGCATCCCCTTTTTCTTGAGACTCTACATAGCTTTCAATTGTTTGAATATCACTAAGTTCTACATAAAAATAAAGAGTACTATTTCCTGGTATTCTAGGGGGAGCACCTTGAACTCCATATCCTAATTCAGGAGGTATCTTAATCAATATTTTCCCCTCTTTTCCTATTTTACTAAGGCCTATTTGCCATCCTTGGATTACACGAGCCAAAGGGAATACAGAATCAGCATTTCTAGTATAGGATGAGTCAAATACACATCCATTTTCAAGCCATCCTGTATATTTTGCAGTTACAAGATATTCTAAATTTGGCTTCTCTTCATTTCCTTCTTGAAATATGAAATACTCAATACCTGATTCATCCAAAGTCAATTCATTAGATCTTAGCTCATCTAATTGAGGATAAGATTCAACAAAGTCATATTGTTTTTGACAATACATATCTGAAGGAGTAGGCTCAATAATCGGTATAGTTACCTGATTTGAAGGATTAGCTCCCCCACCCCTACATGATATAAAAATAAGAAAAACAAATGCCAATATAAAATATTTGCGCAAAATTAACTTTCTCCAGCATCTACAAACTGCTTAGCACCATTAGCCATCCATTCTCCTGTACCTGCGAAAAGAAATTGTACACCCATCCTTGCAAACTTATTAGTATTTGACAAATTACACATTGTACCAGCAGTTTTGCCTGAATCTATTATTTTTTTCAATGCATTATCAATAGTAGAAGTAACCTCTTTGTTACTCTGGTCATTGATATATCCCATTGATTGTGCAAAATCACCTGGAGCTACGAAGAATACATCTATATCATCAACTTCTAAAATAGAATCAAGATTGTTATAAGCTACAATATCTTCAATAAGGATGACTAATAAACTTTTATCATTTGCAATTTTGTAATAATTTGGAACTCCATACCCTTGCCTCGAAGTAGTCATACCTCTTTGTCCTATGGGTGCGAATTTACCACCAGCAACCACATTTTCTGCTTCTTCCTTTGTGTTGACGTGAGGAACAACTATACCTTGGGCTCCTAGATCTAAAGTTCTATATATTTGGCCTTGTGAATTTTCATTTATTCTTACTACTGATGTGAGTCCCCAAATATCACATGCTCTTGTTAGATCACCAATATTATTTGGACCTACTAAGCCATGTTCTCCTTCTAACCATATACCATCTATACCTGCTTCAATTGCAGCATTGCCAAAAGCGTCAATATCACTTGCATGAGCATTTCCTGCAGCTACATATGCTCTTTCACCATTTTGTAGTTTTTCCTTAACTCTATTTGTTCTCATTTCCATTTCTCACCTTAAATTTACTAGTTTTCATTATCAAATGCATGCTTGCTATTTGTATATCCTGGGCCTTTTCCTTTTTGCCAAGCATGATTTCTTAATACCTTTGTATCAATATTAACACCCCAACCTGGTCCTTCAGGTATATCTACAACTCCATTTTTTATATTTAATGGACCACCTATCATTTCATCCTTCCATGGAACATCATCAATATCTATTTCCATTATTCTTACATTAGGAATATTTGCACATAGATTTAGAGATATCATTGTTGATAAATGCGAGTAATAGTTATGAGGCGCAACATTAATTTGATGGCTTGCAGCTAAAGCTGCTACCTCTTTAGAATTTATGAAACCTTGCCATGGAATATCTATCATAGCAACATCCATTGATCTTTTTTCAAAATATGGTCTGTAATCAGTTATTCCAAGAAGATTTTCCCCTGATGTTATTGGTACATCAGTAGAGTCAGTTATTTCTCTTAGTCCATCTGGATCATACATATCAATTTCAACCCACATCATATTATATTTTTCTAGAACTTTACAAATCTTTTTTACAGCTTGTGGCTTAAAGTTAAAATTCAAGTCTAACCCAATAGTAACTTTTCCTTCAGAGCCTTCTTGGAGAGCGCTAATATGATCTTCAATAACATCAAGAAGTTCATAATTTATAAATGTTTGTCCTTCGGAGGTATATTCTAATCCTTGATCAGTTGTACCAAAACCACCACCAAAACCACCAAAAAAAACATATGTACTTTCAGGGGTATTACTCAATGGAGAATCAGGCCTAACTATTATGTTTGTTTTTAGTGATGTATATCCTTTATTCATCACTTCTTTGCCTAAGTTTATAATATCTTTTCTCGAATTTAGAGGAGCTACGCCTAATTGTTCAAAACTTCTCGCTCTTGATGTTCCACAATGAGACCAATAAATTTTTTGTTTATTCCTTACCTTTCCTCCAAATAAATCATATACTGGAACACCATGATGTTTACCTTTTATATCCCAAAGTGCTAGCTCAATTCCAGCAATTGCTTTTAATGCAATTCCTCCCTTAGATTGAATTGCCATTCTTTGTAAATCCCAATAAATTGCCTGTATATTTAGCGGATCTCTTCCAATTAATAATGGCTTAAAATCTTCAACCGTTCCAACTATTCCCCATGGATTTCTTCCATCAGACATCTCTCCATAACCAGTTATGCCTGAATCCGTTATAATTTCGGTAAATTGCCAAGGTCGCCAACCAGCATCTACAACGTATGTGTTTATAGATTCAATTTTCATGTCTTTACTCCCTCTTAGTGATATATGTAATATAGACATAAATCAATTTAAAGTAAATAACAAAAAAGAAATAAATAACATGTCAGAAAAAAATTGCTGTTCGCCTAAAAGCGAGAGGCAAGAATTAATAAATATTAATGAATCTCTTGTCAAAAAAAATAATATAACGGATTTTTATAATATGAGATTTATTGAATCTGGTAAATTCTTGATGGGAACCAATTATGATTTAGGGTTTATATCTGATGGAGAAGGACCAATTAGAGAAATTGAACTAGATGAATTTTATATGGATAAATTTCCAGTAACAAATTTAGAGTTCGAAAAATTTTGCTCAACTACAAATTATAAAACTGAGGCTGAAAGCTATGGTTGGTCTTTTGTTTTTTATCAATTAGTTTCTGAAAAAATAAAAAAAGAAGTTAGAGAATCTGTATCTAATGCACCGTGGTGGTGGAAAATAGACGGTGCAAATTGGCGAAATCCTTATGGAAAAGATTCGAGTTTAGATGGGTTGGAAAATCATCCAGTTGTGCATGTTTCATGGAATGATGCAAATGCATATTCAAATTGGGTAGGTAAAGATTTGCCTACTGAAGCAGAATGGGAATACGCTGCAAGAGGAGGGTTGGAGCAAAAATTATATTCATGGGGTGATGATGCTTCAGAAATTTACAATAAATGTAATATTTGGGATGGTAATTTCCCTAATCAAAATACATTAGATGATGGATGGCTAGGCACTTCTCCTGTAGACTTTTTTAAACCAAATAATTTTGATATTTATGACACATCAGGTAATGTTTGGGAGTGGTGTAGTGATTGGTTTTCTTCTTCTTATCACTCTAATGATAGAAAAGAAACTAGGCTAAATCCTTCAGGACCAAAATTTGGAACGAGTAAGGTTATGAAAGGTGGATCATATTTGTGTAATGATTCATACTGTAATAGATATAGAGTTGCGGCTAGAACCGAAAATTCACCTGATTCCTCGACAGGTAATTTAGGATTTAGATTGATTTACAGGAAATAGTATAAAAGGAGAGAATAAGATGTTAGATAGATTTAAGGTTCCAGATGAAGATAAGATTTATGTTCCAGTTGAAAAAATAACTGAAGTTACTCAAAATATATTAAAAGCTTCTGGTGTTAGTGATGAAGGAGCTAAAAACTCTACTTCGGTTCTTATAGGTAATGACCTTAGAGGAGTTGAAACTCATGGAGTATCAAACGGGTTAAGGCTATATGTTGAAAATTATGCTTCTGGAAACTATAACTCAAAACCAAATATAAAAATTGTCAGAGAATCTGCAACTACTGCAAATATAGATGGAGATGGAGGATTAGGAGCTGAAATAGGTCCGATTGCTATGGAAATGGCAATAGAAAAAGCGGAAAAATATGGAATGGGAGCAGTTGTGGTTAGTAATACTGGTCATTTAGCTGGATGTGGATACTATCCACTTCAAGCTGTTGAAAAAGATATGATTGGGCAAGCGATGACCTCAGGCGGAGCAGGATTAACTGTACCTACATGGGGATCTGAACCAATATTAGGAACGAATCCTGTAGCATGGGCAGCTCCAACAAAAGAAATGCCTCCTTTTTTATTTGATATTGCAACAACTCAAATAGCATCAAATAAAATTGGCTTAGCAAGAAGAACTGGTGCCAAGC
Source organism: Dehalococcoidia bacterium (assembly GCA_022451965.1). NCBI lineage: Bacteria > Bacillati > Chloroflexota > Dehalococcoidia > Dehalococcoidia bacterium. The sequence goes on from JAKUNJ010000004.1 coordinate 61,129, forward strand.
TTCTTCCTGGATGGATAACAGATAAAAATGGTGATCCAATTTTAGATGAAGTCGAAGCTCCTGAAAGACATGGAAGACACGGAGAATCAAATTACCATTTACTTCCATTTGGTGGTACTAGAGAAAATGGTTCTCACAAAGGTTTTGGCCTTGGAATGGTAGTTGAAATTATGACTAATGAACTATCTGGAATGGGACCAGCTCCTTTATTAAAACATGAAGGATCAGATTTTTTTGCAGCCTATTCAATCGATGCTTTTACTGATACCAATAAATTTAAAGAGGATATGGACGAACTCCTAAAAAGAATTATAGAATCCAAACCTGCTTCTGGTTATGAAAGAGTTGTTTATGCAGGATTTTTAGAAAATGAAGAATATCTAAAGAGATCTGAAGAGGGAATACCTTATCATAAGGAAGTAATAGAATGGTTTGAAAATCATTGTAATGAAATTGGTATTGATTGTGAGTTAAGATAATGCTAGAAAGATTCAAGGTTCCTGATAAAGATAAAATTTTTATTTCTGAATCTAAAATATATGATCTGACAAAAAGAGTCTTATTGGCTTCTGGAGTTTCAGAAAAGGGAGCAAATAATACAGCTTCAGTTCTTATAGGGAATGATATGAGAGGTATTGAAAGTCATGGCATTTCAAACGGGCTTAGACTTTACCTAAATAGATATAATTCAGGAGAAAATAATCCAACCCCTAAAATTAAAATTGTCAAAGAATCGCCCACTACTGCAAAAATTGATGGGGATGGAGCATTAGGTACAGAAATAGGACCTATGGCTATGGATATGGCAATAGAAAAGGCAAAAAAATATGGCATGGGATCTGTTTCTGTTATAAATACAGGTCACTTAGCTGGTTGTGGATATTATCCATTACAAGCTGTTAATGAAGATATGATTGGGCACTGTTTTACTGGTAGTCCTCCCAAACAAACTCTACCAACTTGGGGCTCCGAACCAATCTTAGGAACAAATCCTGTAGCTTGGGCTGCTCCTGCCAAAGAAATGCCTCCTTTTCTTTTTGATATTGCAACTTCTCAAGTTGCTGGGAATAAGATAGAACTTACTAGAAGAACAGGTGCAAAATTATTACCTTCATGGATTGCTGATCAAAATGGAGTGCCTATTATGGAAGAAATTGAAACCCCAGATAGGGGCCGATACCATTTGCTACCCTTCGGAGGAACAAGAGAAAATGGTTCACATAAAGGATTTGGATTAGGATTTGTAGGAGAAATGATGACTAATATATTATCCGGTGCAGGGCCAGGTATATTTAACGATCATCAAGGCTCTGATTTTTTTGTTGCATACTCTATTGATGCCTTTACTGATGTAGCAAAGTTTAAGGCTGATATGGATTCACTTTTAAAAAGGATTATTGAATCTAAACCAGCTACTGGATATGAAAGAGTTGTTTATGCTGGATATTTAGAAAATGAAGAATACGATAAAAGATCAAAAGATGGAATTCCATACCATTTTGAAGTTATAGAATGGTTTGAAAATTACTGTTTAAAAAATAAGATTGAATGTGATTTAAGGTAGACTTAAATTTCCATTTTTCTATTAGTGTAATTTCTACCAATTTTTGCTGCTTCTTCACTTTGACCAGCTATGACTCGTGCGCCTGAATCAATAACATCTTTTATATTTTCTGGAGTCCCCTCGCTTAGGAATTTTATATTATTTTTTTTACAGGCTTCTTTAACTCTTTCAGATGCATCAATAATTCTTTGATCGGGATTAGATCCTTTTACTCTATTTATTTTCATAGACATAGACATATCTCCAGGTCCCATTTCTGCAAAACCTATACCAGGTACGCTTAGTATTTGCTCACAATTATTTAATCCTTCCAATGTTTCAATCTTTAGGCCTAATAATAGCTCCCCATTAGGATTTAGTGGCCAAGGGTCAGCTTTTTCCATATATTCGTTATTATCTTCTAATCCCCACTTTAATTTAGCCATAAATTCTGATCCTACACCTCTTGTTCCATCCTTTAGTCCGAATCCTACGCCTCGATCATTTAGTTTATATCTACACGATTCTACAAAAGCTGATACTGCTTCAGGAGATGAAGCTTCACATAATAAAATACCATGAACTCCTCTAGCTAAAATTTGTCTAATTTGCCAAGCATTGTATCTGATAATTTCACCACTTTCACCCTGAACAGGTAATTCTATAATTACTGCTGGAGTAACATGACCGGAAGGAGTTGGCCCACCATCAACTAGACCTTGCATGTAGGATTCTAAACCTCCCATATCAAAAGGTCCATGCTCCATTCCAATATTTATATAATCTGCCCAAATTTTTGCATCTTTTTTCCCTTGTTCGTAAGTCAAGAAGTCTTTGGAAAATGAATGAAGACCGGTGTAGTATATGGGCTGATCATTTTCAAGCAATTCTATAGCTCTGTTAATTCTATTAGGCATAATTAAACTCCTCTGAAAAAGTTTTCGTTTTTTTGATATTTATGAAAATATAATACTATCTTTTAAAATAAAATAGTAAGTATGAACAAATATATTAATTTTTTCCTCTTGATAAGTCTTTTGACATTTATTAGTTGTCATATTCCTCCTTCACGTGAAATTCAAAATAAAGATTTTATAGAAATATCTTCTTTAATTGAATCTTCAGATAGAATATTAAATCTTTCTTTTGAAGGTGAAAAAATAGAATATCAAATTCAAGATGAAATGTATGTAAGTCTAGAGTTTATTGTTCAAGAAAAATTTATTGGATCTTCAAAAAAAGGTGAAAAAATATTTGTCACATTACATAAAAATTACTACGATAATCTTGTAAATAATAATGAAGATAAATTTGAATTCGAAATTAAGAATAATTATTTATTTTTTTTATTTGGAAGAGCAAAAAAGAATATTTTTCCAAAAGAATTAGGAGGAAGCCTTTGGTTTAATAATGGTAATCCTTCAATTTACGAAATAAAAGATGACAGAATAAAAATTATAAGTAAGAAAGAAGTGCTAAGTAGTCTTTCTGATGAATTTCAGGAAGTTGAATTAAATAGTTATTTTCTATTTAGAGATATGATTATAGAAGCTATAAACAAATGAAAAATATTTTTATATTACATGGTTCTGTAGGATATTTTGATGAGATTTTTTTTGGAATTTTGATTTTACTATTTTCTTTATTCATTGCTTATTCATATCTTAAAGCTAACAGAAGAAAAAAATTATTTTCAAAAAATAATAAAAAAACTAGGAAATAGCTCCTTTTTTTCTGAATTTTTCTATATCTTCTTTTGAGAAACCATTTTCAATCAATATTTTTTCTGTATGTTCTCCTAAAACAGGTGAAGGTGTTCTTAATGAACTTGGATTTTCAAGGAATTTAGCTACAAATCCAATGTTGTTATATTTACCTATTTTTGGATGTTCTAGTTCTACTTTCATATCTCTAAATTTAATTTGTTCATCGTTCCACACTTCTTTGATATTATAAATTGGTCCGCATGGAACACCTGCAACATCTAATATTTTGATCCATTCTTCTCTAGTTTTTAAAATAAATGTTTTTTCAAGCTCCTTTTCTAATTCCATCCTATTTTTTACTCTAGATACATTATCTACAAAAACTTCTTTACTCTTTATGTCTTGTCTTTGTATTGCATCACATAATCTCTCCCAATTACTTTGGTTTGGTGCAGCAACATTAAGGTATCCATCTTTTGTTTTTAGAGCTTGATAAGGGGCAGAAACTCTATGAGAGGATCCTAATGGTTCAGGTATCTCACCATCATAAAAGAAACCTGTAGATTCCCAAACTGTATATGCTAATGCTGATTCTAGCAGAGATACTTCTATATATTGCCCCTCCCCATTTTTTAATAAATTTATATATGCTGCTTGAATTGCAGACAAAGCAAACATTCCTGTATTTAGGTCTGCAATGGGTACACCTACTTTAGCAGGTGGATTATTAGGATGACCTGTTATGCCCATTAGCCCGCCCATTCCCTGTGCTACTAAATCAAATCCTGCTTTTTTTGAATATGGACCTGTTCTACCGAATCCAGATATTGAACAATAAATAATTTTTTTATTTATTTTTTTTAGCTCTTCATAACCAAGGCCTAATTTCTCCATCGTGCCAGTTCTATAGTTTTCTAAAACAACATCAGAATTTTCAACTAGTCTTTTCATTATTTTTATACCTTCTGGATTCTTAAAATCTATTACTATGGATTCTTTATTCCTGTTCAAATTCATAAATCCTACTGATTCTCCATTTATGAAAGGACCCCAAGTTCTTATATCGTCACCACCATTAGGTTTTTCTATCTTGATTACTTTAGCTCCCATATCACCCAGGATCATTGAGCAAAAAGGTCCAGCTAAAATTTGACTACAGTCTAAAACTTTTAATCCATCTAGTATTCCAGCATGATTTTTCATTTATTTTAACTTTCTATTTTTATTTTTTGTGGCGTTTTGAACAAATTGTATCTATTTATTATGATTTTGCATAATTAAGTTATAATGGTAAAAGAATTTTAAAAACTATAAAGAAATAAAAATTAGAATAACTGGAGGTCATTATGAATATGATCCTAACGGTTATCATTAGTATTTTAGTATCAGGTTTAATTTTTGGGATTTTAGGTTACTTTGTTAGATTTTTCACCGTAAGTGGTGAATTAAGAAGAACCAAAGATGTTGTTGAGGGACAATTAAGAAGAGCCGAGTCTCGAAGTAGAGAGATATTAGTTGAAGCAAAAGAAAATGCTTTACAAATAAAGAGCTCTGCTCAAGGAGAGATTAATAACAATAGAAGAGATCTGCAAAAATTAGAAACACAATTAGAAGCTAGAGAAGAAAATTTAAAAAAACAAAATGCTGAACTTAGAAGAAAAACAGATAATGTTGAAAAAAAAGATAAATCTCTTGATTTAGAACGAGAAAAGATTCAGAAAATCGAATCTGAACAACAAATCGAACTAGAAAAAATTTCTAATTACTCTGCTGATCAAGCAAGAGAAGTACTAATTGATAAAACCAATAAGAACATAGAATTTGAATTAGCAAAACTTTACAAAGATGCTGAAAATGAAATGCTTTCTACAGCAGATGAAAAAGCTAAAGAAATTTTAGCTGCTTCCATGCAAAGATTTGCATCTGAAGTAGTGGCTGAATCCTCTGTTTCTTCAATTGAACTCCCAAATGAAGAAATGAAAGGAAGAATTATAGGAAGAGAAGGGAGGAATATTAGAGCTCTAGAGAATTTTACAGGTGTAGATTTGATAGTAGATGAAGAGCCTAAGTCCATATCTGTTTCATGTTTTGATCCTATTAGAAAACAGACAGCAGTTTTAGCAATTAATTCCTTAATCAAAGATGGAAGAATACATCCTGCAAGAATTGAAGAATTAGTAGAAAAATCCAAAAATGAGGTTAATATAGAAGTAAGAAACGCAGGCCAAAAAGCAATTTTTGAAACTAATGTAAAAGGCTTGAATAATGAAATTGTAGAGCTTATGGGAAGGTTGAAGTATAGGTATTCATACGGAGAAAATGTTCTTCAACACTCTATTGAAGTTGGTAGATTTGCTGGAATACTTGCTGCTCAAATAGGTCTAGATGTTGAAATATGTAAGACTGCAGGTTTTTTGCATGATCTTGGTAAAGCATTAACTCATGAAATTGAGGGTCCTCATGCTGAAATTGGGGCTGATATAGCAGAAAGAAATAATCTTTCTCCGAAAATTGTGACAGCAATTAGAGAACACCACGATAGAGAAATGTCTTCTGCAGAAAGTTATGTAGTTGCAGCGGCAGATGCAATTAGTGCTGCTAGACCAGGTGCTAGAAACGACTCTTTGGAAAGATATATTGAAAGGCTTACTGCCCTAGAAGAAATTGCTCTAAGCTTTGATGGGGTAGAAAAATGTTTTGCCATTCAAGCTGGAAGAGAAATAAGAGTTATGGTTAACCCTGAATCTATTGATGATTCTAGAGCATCCACCTTAGCTAGAGATATTTCTAATGAAGTAAAGGAAAAATTAAATTTCCCTGGTCAAATAAAAATAATTGTAATAAGAGAAACTAGGGCTATAGAAACTACTGGAGATTATAGTTAGGAGAAAATTTGAAAACCTTAATGATTGGCGATATCGTTGGGAAAGGTGGTAGAAAAACTCTTAAGATTGTTTTACCTGAAATTATAAAAAAAGAAAAAATAGATTTTGTTATAGCACAAGGTGAGAATTCTGCAGGTGGGTTCGGTCTAACAAAAAAAATATCAAATGAATTCTTTGATTCAGGAGTTAATGTTATTACTTCGGGTAATCATATTTGGGATAAACCAGATATTTACGATGAACTAGACAAAATAAACTCTAGAGTCTTAAGACCTCATAATTATCCTTCGGATAAACCAGGGACAGGGATATATTTCAATAATAACTTGGCAGTTATAAATTTATTAGGGTCAGTTTGGATGGGAAAAGTTGATTCTCCTTTTAACTTAATTGGGTCTTTATTAGATGATTTACCAAATGTTCCTATTTTTTTAGATTTTCATGCTGAAGCTACTTCAGAGAAAGCCGCTATGGCATGGTATTTAGACGGTAAAATTTCTGCATTAGTAGGCACTCATACTCATGTAGCTACTAGTGATAATAAAATTTTACCATCAGGAACAGCATTTGTTTCAGACTTAGGTATGGTAGGTGCAAAAAATAGCATATTAGGTATGGATAAAGATGCTTCTATATCAAGATTTTTTAATGGTAAAAGAAATAGAATGACCCCTATAGAAAAAGGTGAAATGATATTTAATTCTGTGCTAATAGAAATTGATAATCTATCTAAAAAAGCAGTATCTATATCAAGATTAGATAAAGAAATAAGTATTTGATGTTTGCAGATTTACATATTCATACGGATTATTCTGATGGAATATATTCTCCTGAGTCTATAATAAAAAAATCTTTGAAAGCCAAATTAACTAAAATATCCATTACCGATCATGATATTTTTTTAGGGAACTTGGAAGCTAGAGAAATAGCAAAAAAAAAAAGATATAAACTAGAAATTATTCCTGGAGTAGAATTCTCAGCATTTACTCAGAATAAAGAAATTCATATTATTGGTCTTTTTATAGATTTTGAAAATTATAAAATTATAAATCTTGTTAATGATCTTCAAATAAGAAGAAAAAAAACAGTGCAAAATATAATTAATTACCTCAATCAAAAGGCAGTAAATATATCTTATGAAGAGGTCTTAAGTTTGGCAAAAGGGTCAATAGGTCGCCCTCATATAGCTCATGAATTGATAAATAAAGGATACGCCTTAAGTGTAAATGATGCTTTTGATAGATATTTATCAAATAATATACTTGGTGATGTTAGAGAACCTAGTTTATCTATTAAGAATGCTATTAAGGTAATTAAAGATGCAGGTGGTATTTCAGTTTATGCTCATCCTAATTTAACTGATAAAAACTTTTTTAATGATTTGAGAGAAATGAAAGAAATAGGACTAGATGGTATAGAGGTATCCTCCCCAAGATATGGATTATCAAGACAAAAAGAATTAATGGAAATTTGCAATAAGTTAAATCTTATAAAGTCTGGGGGTAGTGACTTTCATGGATTCCATAAAGGCATAGATATAGAACCTAAAAATGGAATAAATGAGATAGAGTTTAAAAATTTGATAAGATCTATAGAATAAAAATGCTTACAGATTTTTTATTAATAATTATTTTATACTTAATTGGATCATTTCCTACATCATATTTTTATGGAAATTTTTTTCTTAATAAAAATATACTATTAGAAGGAAGTAGCCATTCGGGTCTTTCTAATATTTACAGATACCTAAGCTTTTATAAAATATTAATGATTCTCTTTTTTGATGTAGTTATAAAAGGTGCTTTACCTTCATATATATTATCTTCGTATTTATCAGATTTAACTAATTATCTTATTGCTTTAGTTGTTGGGCATAATTTCTCAATATTTTTGAAATTCAAAGGAGGCAGGGGCTTGGCAATATCCCTAGGAATATTATTAGGAGCTAAAATAGAATTATTTTTTACTGTTCTTATAATATTTTTAATATTATGGGCAATTGTAAAGTTTAAGGATAGTTCATGGCCTTGGTTGGTTAGTCTAATAATAACTACTATCACTTATTTATATGATTATCATTTAGGAAATTTTTTCTTTGATAGTGAATATAAAAATATTAAGCTTCTCTTATTTTCAATCTTATTATTATTAATTTTTACCAGAATCTTAGGAAAAAGAAATTATAGTAGGATTAACTATAAGACTATAATTTATAGAATATTTTTCGATAGAGATAATTTCTAAATGCAATGTTATAATCATAAAAATATTGAGACACTTTTGAATTGCTCAAGATGTAATAAGCCTATATGTAATAGATGCACTACTGATTCCTATGTTGGTATTAAATGCAAAGACTGTGGATCTATAGGGAGGCCAGATATTTTAAATGTTTCTTTTATCGATTTTCTAAGAGTATTTTCTCTTTCCTTTTTATTTTCTGTAATAATTGGTTTTTTGTATTCTATGATTTTGATAACTTTACTTAATATCGATTTACTTGGGAATATTCAATCTACTGCACTTATGTTTATAAGAATTATAACCTTAATTTTTCTTGTTTTTTTTGGTGTTGTTAATGGCGAGTTAGTGAAAAAATTATCTAATAAAAAAATAAATAAAATATTTCCTATAATTGCTGCCTTAAGCACATTATTATTATGGTTAGTTATTTATTTCATCTTTTCATCACTTTTTAGTTCATACATTAATTGGTGGTATCAGTTTTTTTATCAACCTGTGTCTATGCTTGGCTTAGGAATAGGAATATACTTATCATACGCAAGATTAAAATGAGGATAAATGAAAAAAACTAAGATAGAAAAATTAGAAACTATACTTTGGGACAGGTGGCTACTACTCAAAATTTATTGTGAGGATGGTACAGTTGGAATTGGTGAAGCTGGAGTTCATGGATGGCAGAGACCAACTAAATCTATGATCGAAACTATGGAGCCTTATCTTATAGGAAAAGACCCTTCACTTATTGAGCATCATTATCAATGGTTATATCGGTCAAGTCATTTTATGGGATCTATTGTACAAGGAGCCTTATCAGCGATTGATATAGCTTTATGGGACATAAAAGCTAAAAGGCACGATGTGCCAATTTATGAATTGCTTTCAGGTAAAACTAGAGAAAAAGTTAGATGTTATATGCATGTTGGAATGTATAACTCTGAATTAAAATCTAAAAAAGGTACCACTGATGCATTAGTAGAGGATGCTAAAAAAGCAGTTGAAAGAGGTTTTACAGCAATAAGATTTTCTCCATATAATGAAAAATTTTATTTACATAAATCATTTAGCGAATGGGCAAATGAATCTGTAATTAATGTAGGGGCAGTAAAAGAGGCTGTTGGAGATTCTGTAGATATTTGTGTAGAAATTCATAGACAAATGAGTCCTGCAGAAGGTATCAGTCTAGGTAAATTATTAGAACAGTTTACCCCCTTTTTTTATGAAGATCCTATGTTACCAGATTCACCAAATCTAATGGCAGACATTCAAAATAATTGTAATATTCCAATAGCTACTGGAGAGAGATTTACTAGTATTTTCGAATTTCAACAACTACTTGAAGCTAAGGCTACTAGTTATATTAGACCTGATTTATGTTTGGCAGGTGGTATTACTGGATGTAAAAAAATTTCAGCAATGGCAGAATCTCATCACGTAAAAGTAATTCCTCATAATCCTCTTTCTCCTGTTTCTACAGCTGCCTGTGTACAATTAGATGCTTCAATACCTAATTTTGCCTTACAAGAATTTACTGGCGAAGATAAGCCTCCTAAAAGTGACCTTATTATTAATCCAATTAAGCTAGAAAATGGATATCTTATAGTCCCTGATAGCCCAGGATTAGGAATTACCTTAAATGAAAAAAGTTTAAGTTTAGGAGAGAATCCTAAGATTCTTGATACACCAATAGGATTTGATGGTTCAGTTCAGGACAGATAATCTATATATGCTATCTTTCCATATCTTTAATATCCTTAGGAATATTAGCTGATAAATTTTTTGGGCCACTAGCATCTATTAGTATATTATCTTCAATTCTTATTCCTATATTTGAATATTTTTTTGTTATTTTTTGAGCCATATCTCCAAAATATAATCCAGGCTCTATTGTCAAAATCATTCCTTCTTCAAATTTTGTATAATTTTCTTCAACATCTCTATAGCTACCTGCATCATGTACATCAAGTCCCAGCCAATGAGATGTTGAGTGCATATAAAAAGGGAAATATAATCTTTTTTCTATTATTTCATCTAAAGATTCTTTTAGTATACCCAAATGCTTCAAGCCTTGAATCAGAGTTTTCAATGCTTTTTTATGAGGATCATTTATTGAATTCCCTAATTTACATTCACTGATAGCATCTATATTTGCCTGAAGAACTATTTCATATATATCTTTTTGTTCAGAAGTAAATGTACCATTTACAGGCCAAGTTCTAGTAATATCTGCAGAATAATAATCCCACTCAGATCCTGCATCAATTAGTATTAGGTCGTTATCTTCTAGCTGCTTGTTATTACTAACGTAATGTAAAATGCATGCATTTCTACCAGAAGCAACAATGGAAGGATAACCATTTCTTTTTGCACCTGACATTCTAAATTCTTTTTCTAATATTTCTTGTACTTCATACTCAAAGAGACCTATAGATGTTTTTTTAATAGCTTCCCTAAACCCATTTGAAGTAATATCAATTGCTTTTTGAAGAACATTTATTTCTTCATTAGATTTTTTCAATCTCATGAGATCAATCAATACTGAAGGATCTATTATCATTGGATTCGGTATCCCAATCCTTGATTTGATTTTCTTAAATTGTTCTAAGCCTTCAATTATTAATTTATCAATCTTCTCAGATGATCCTAGGTTATAATAAATTTTTTCACATGAAAGTAAAATTTCAATAAATCTTTCTGTTTCATCATTTTTATATGAATCATTGGCTAAGTAAAATGATTTAGCTTTTTCATTACCAATTTTATAACCTGTCCAAACTTCCTCTTCAATCTTTTTTTCTTGAAGAAAAAGTATATATTTTTCTGAATCTTTTTTTAGCATCATCATTAATGCATCTGCTTCTTCTATTCCAGTTAAATACCAAAATATAGAATCTTGTCTAAAATCAAAATTAACATCATTGTTCCTAACTTTCTCAGTTTCTCCTCCGACTAACAAAACTGAATTTTCCTCCATATTTTGGAAAAGTATATTTCTTCTATTTTGATATTGTTTTTGATCTAAAATTTTCATTCTATAAAATATCTATTTTTATACCATTTAAGCTCTTCAATACTTTCTCTTATATCATCTAAGGCTAAATGAGCATTTTTTTTCCTTGGCTCAACTTTTGAAGGTTTATACCATCGCTTTATGACTTCCTTAAGAGAAGATACATCTACCATTCTATAATTTAAGTATGAATCTAAAAGAGGCATTTCTTTATGAATAAACCTTCTATCTATATGAATTGAATTTCCACAAAGTATACCCTTATTTTTATTTACCCATTTTGATATAAAATCTACATTTTTTTTGTCTGCATCTTCAATTGTTATTTCAGATACCTTAACAGCTTCTAATAAACCTGATTTTGTATGAATCTTAAGTGGCCAATCTTCTATGATCTCTAGTTCTTTCTCAGATCTGTTGATAACTAAGTTTGGTCCTTCTTCAAGTATTTCTAAATTTTTATCAGTAATTATGCATGCTGTTTCTATAATCACTTGATCATCAGATAATCCAGTAAATTCTAGATCCATCCAAATTAGATTATTATCATTGATCATATAGGTAATAATGTATTATTATTTATTAGTACTAATATTATCAAATGAAGAAAATCTACACTATTCCAATTAATGAGAAAAAGATATTTCAATTATATAAATTATGGTTAAATAATGGTTATGAGACAGAAAAAGATATAGATATCAAAAAAAATCATTTGTTAGGATCTGAAAAAGAAATAACAAATATCAAACTTTTTACTTATGAATTAGATGATCAAATTAAGAGTTCTTGCATAACTTTATATGACAAGAAACTAAGAACTTTGGCCGGATTAGGAGAAGTTTGTACAGAAAAAAAATCTAGAGGTAATGGTTATGCAAAAGACCTTTGTAATGATGCAAAAGAAGATTTTTTTTCAAATAAAGAATCAGAAGGAATTTTTTTAGGTACAGTTAATCCTGTAGCTCAAAAAATTTATGAAAATTTAGGATGGATACAGATACGTAATTCAAAAGTTATGTTTAATTCCAGACAAAATATAGATTTTGATGAATTCATTTATGATTTTTATAATAATAATCAGTCATTAACACTATCAAAAGGTTCTTCTGAACATAGGATTCCGATTATTGCATATTTTTTATCAGAGATTAATGAATTCAAGGTAGACTTAAATGCTGGTATTATTGGGAATAATTTTTCATCAATGTGCCTAAGTGCCTATAATAAGTTTGAAAGTATAAGAAATAATTTTGGAGATTGGTTTGTGATATCTGACAACAGAAATAAAATTTTTGCTATATCTACTATTAAGAACATAGATGAAAATAACATAAGAATCGATGGCAATTACAAAAAAAATTATAAAAACGAGTTTATAAACTTGATTAAGTCAAATATAGATAGCGTTAATAATCTAAACTTGAATTCACTTTATGTAAATATTCTAGAAAAAGATTTAGAAAAAAAAGAAATATTCAATCAATTAGGATTTATTGAAAAAAAAGAAAAAATATTAATAGAAGGAAAAATTTTTTCAACTTTAATTTTGAACTAGGATTTATCCATTTTTTGATTAAACTTTTCCTCTAAAATTGTTTTATAGAAAAATTTATTAGCACCTTCAGAGTCATTATATGATTTTAATAATTCCTCTTTCTCTTTATTGAGTGTTCTAGCAATACCTTCTCTATGATCTATTGCAATTTCTAGAATTTTAGGGTCAATCTTTGTTTTAGAATAAATAACAGGATATCTATTATTATGCATTTTAAATTCAATGCCAACTGAAATTAAATTTTTTATTATTTCTTTATACTTATCTTTTTTCATAAATTTCAATATCATATTACTCATAAATTATTCAAAATCTATATTAATTTTTATGAAAGATGAAAAAATATCTATAGACCTTCATGGTATGCGTGCTTCGGAAGCTATTATTGCTATTGAAGAACATATTTATAACTGTATTAATCTAAATTATTCACAAGTTAGAATAGTCCATGGACACGGAACAGGAGTCTTGAAAAGAATTACAGAAGAAGTTTTAGAAAAGTCTGAATTTATTAAGGATTTTTATGCTGATCATAATTACAGTTCTACTATAGGCAACTTAATTTACTAGAAATTTCTAATAATTACTGCAATTAATGCTCCTATCACAAACCATAATGTCCATCTAAACCACCATAATTTATATAATTCCTTAAATTTATCCATTATTTTTCCCTACTTTATGATTTAGTTTTTTAATTGCCTCTAACATTTCATATTCTAAATTTGAAACTACTTCTTCTACAGAGGTAATATCATCTATTCTGCCTATACCCTGTCCTGAACCCCAGATATCCTTCCAGGTTTTTGGTTTCTTTGTTGATTCGAAATTCATTTGACTTTTGTCTCCATCGGGAAGATTATTAGGATCCAATCCTGCATTACTTATTGATCCTTTTAAGTAGTTTCCTGGTATGCCTGAAAAATATGAAGTATAGAGTATATCTTCAGCAGTACTATCAAGAATCATTTTTTTATAAATTTCATTGGCATTAGATTCGTAAGTTGGAATAAATCTAGATCCAACATATGCTAAATCTGCCCCCAAAGTTAGTGCTGATGCAATCGAATATCCGTCACCTATAGAACCAGATAATAATATTGTTCCATCAAACCACTCTTTTACTTCTCTTAGTAAAGCAAAAGGTGATAAATTCCCCCCATGACCACCAGCTCCTGAACAAACTAAAATTAAACCATCTACTCCTAAACCAGCAGCTTTTTTTGCATGACGAATACTTATAACATCATGAAATACAATTCCTCCATAACTATGAGCAGCTTCAATAATTTCATCAGGTGGTCTCAAGCTAGTTATAATTATTGGGACTTTATGATCAACACATGTTTCCATATCAGAAATTAATCTTTTATTTGATTTATGACAAATTTGATTTACAGCAAAAGGAGCAGCTTTTTTTTCAGGATTCTTTATTTCGAACTCATTTATTCCATCTTTTATTTGATTTATCCATCCATTTAAAGTTTCAGGTTTTCTAGCATTTAATGCTGGGAATGAACCTACAACTCCTGAAATACATTGACTGATAACTAAATTAGGGTTTGAAATTGTAAACATAGGTGCCGCAACCACAGGGATTCTTAAATTAAAACTATTTATTTTATACATACTATTTTTTATTATGTTTATGATATTTTACTATCAAATTTCCATTACCTAATCTTAACAAAATTACGATAAAATTAGTATATATGTGATTTTAGGAGTTGATATTGCAAAATTCTAACGATATTGATCAGTTGATTAACCAAAATCAAAGGAAATTTGGTAAAAAGACAATTATTTATTTAGTACTTTTTATAATTATTTCACTTGCTCTCATATCATGGTATCTGATTAATGATTCTACAGAAAATTCTGTTACCATTTCTTATGAAGAATATTTGGTAAAAAAAGGAACAATAGCTGATTTGATGATTGCTTCTGGAAGTACTAATATTGAAAACAAAATTAATCTATCATTTAATACAAATGGAACAATAACTTCGATAGTAGTGAATGAGGGAGAAAATGTTTCAAAAGGTAATATTCTTGCTGAGCTAGATTCTAAAGATTTACTTAATAATTTAGAGAGACAAAAATTACAAATTAAGTCCGCTGAATATGCTGTAAGTCAGGCACAAAAAAATCTTGATGATTTATTAAATTATCCTTCTGATGAACAATTAAAATCCGCACAAGAATTAGTCAGTCAAGCCAAAGCAAATTTTATAACCGCCCAAGAAAATTATGATAATCTTTTGAACCCATTAGATTCTGAATTTGATTCAGTATCAAAACTTATTGAGCAGGCTAAATATAATACGGAAAATACTAAATTACTAATTTCTAATGCAGAAAATACTTTATCTTCAAATAAAATTTTACTTATAGAATCTGTAAATAATTACTGTGATGAAGTATGGGATGGTTTAGGGCTTCCAAATATAAATGATGCCTGTTCTGGTGAACAAAATCTCCCTCTTTCAAAGCAAATTACAGATAATATTTTGAAAGAAGTTTTTAAGTGTTGTGATGCAAATACAACTAAAATGAATTTATCTAAGTCTTTAATAAATACTAATTCAAACTATCAATCATCAATTAAACAAATAGAAGTTCTAAATGTCCAATTGGATAGTGCAAATGCAAGCTTGAAAGAAGCTCAAAATACTCTAGATAGCTTAAGGAATCCTACTCAAAATGATATTAACAGGCTAAAATATCTTGAGGAGCAAGCTGAAACAAACCTTCAAAAGACTATAAATACATTAGAGGAAATTTTGGGTGGCGCAAAGATTGAAGACATAGCTCTTGCTGAAGAAAATCTTGCCCAAGCAGAATCCAATTTATATATCCAAGAGCTTTTAGTTGATCAGGCAGAAGAAAATTTATCAAAAACAAAATTATATGCATCCTTTGATGGTCAAATATCATCAGTGAATTTTAAAGAAGGAGAATTTATAGCTTCAGGTCAAAATATTATGACTCTTACAGATGCAAAAACAACAGAAATGACGATTATTGCTTCAGAAGCAGAATTTGTTGAGATGGAAGAAGGAATGTATGGTATTGTGGCTCTTGATTCAAAACCCGAATCTCCTCTTATAATACAAGTAGTTTCGATATCTGATGTACCCAATGTTCAGCAAGGTGTAGTCACTTACCCAGTTAGGGCAAGGTTTATTAGAGGTTTTGAGGTTATTACAGTGATTGATAAATTTAGACCCCTCATACAATCATTAATAGGAACTATAGATCCAAGTTCTCTAACTAATATTCCCGGAGGTGGATTTCCTGGAAGTATTGGTCAAAGCCAAAACTCAAATAATGAATTTGACTTAAATAACTTAGATGTAAATAGCCCTTTATTAGATTTTTTATCTGGTGAATTACCTGCAGAGGGCATGAATGGAACGGTTACTCTGTTGCAAGAATCTGTTGAGAATGTGATCACTATACCATCTGAAGCAATAATTGTTGATAGGAATATCAAGAAAGTAATTTCATCATATAATCAAGATGATATTATCTATACACAAATAGAGACTGGATTAACAGATGGAAATATGACTGAAATAACTAAAGGTTTGAATGAAGGCAACAAAATATACATCAGAAGAGAATCAACTAATGGATCAAGTGAATCAACATCAAGGTCTTTTGAAGATGTTACAAATAATAGACCTGCCCCTATGGGTCCTCCTGGGCCAAGAGGAGATGGAATAGGAAGATGATTCGCTTAGAAAATGTAAGTAAGGTTTTTGATACAGGTTATAATCAAGTTAGAGCTTTAACAGATGTAAATATTAGTGTTAATCAAGGGGAATTTATATCTATAAAAGGACCATCAGGTTCGGGTAAAAGTACAATGATGAACATAATAGGATTGCTTGATAGACCAACAAATGGGAAATATATTCTAGCAAATAATGATGTTTCAAAATTAAATGATAATACTAGATCACATATAAGAGGAAGTATATTTGGATTTGTTTTTCAATCCTATAATTTGATACCTAGACTTGCAGCTGTAAATCAGGTAGAAATGCCATTAATCTACAGAAAAGAAAAAAATAGAAGGAAAAAATCTGTTTTAGCTCTAAATAGAATGGGGCTTTTAGAGAGAATAAATCATTCTCCAGTTGAACTATCAGGTGGAGAGCAGCAAAGAGTTTCTATAGCTAGGGCTTTAGTTGGGGAACCAAAAATAATACTTGCAGATGAACCGACTGGTGCATTAGATACAAAAACAGGAGATGAGATTATAGAAATTTTCAAAGAACTTTCAGAAAGTGGAATAACAGTAATCATAATAACCCATGATAATGCAGTTGCAAAAAAAACTTCTCGTATCATAGAAATGAAAGATGGTATGGTTCAGTGAATATTTTTGATGCAGTAAAATTTGCTTTTAGGTCGATAATTTCTACACCTTTGAGAAGTGGACTTACAGCATTAGGAGTAATTGTCGGAGTGACATCTGTAATAGTCTTAGTATCCTTAGGACAAGGAATAAGAAAGCAAGTTGAAGATGAGATTACAGCTTTGGGTACTAATTTGTTATTCATAACAGCCAGATCAGAAGATTCTTCTACCGGGGTTTCTGGAGGAAGAAACTCTGGGATAACATTAACTCTAAGTGATGCTGAAAAACTCTCATCTAGAAATATTAATGGGATAAGAAGCCTTGCACCTCAAATAGATTTTCCTGCACAACTAATCGCCGGAGATTATAATGTAGAGGCGAATGTATTTGGAACTACTCCAGAATATATGGATGTTATTTCTACTCAAACTAGCCTCGGCGAATTTATAACTCAAAAAGATGTTGATACCAAAGCTCTAAGGATGGTATTAGGATCAGAAATTAAGGAATCTCTTTTTCCTGATATCGATCCGGTTGGAAAAATTGTTAGATTAAGTCTATTTAACAGATTTGATTTTAGATTCTTAGTAACAGGAGTTATGAAAGCAAAAGGTGGTGATGGCGATGAAGATTTTTCTGTATATATTCCTGTTTCTACCATGCAAAATAGAATTGGTTTTCTAAGAAATCCTACTGGAGATGTGAATGTATTTTCTATAATTGTTAGATCTACCGAAGATGCAGATAAAACTGTTGTTTCAGACACAATTACTAAGGAGTTGCAAAATATCCATGAAGTTGATGAACCTGATTTTGAAATAACTAGTATGGACCAACTCCTAGAAGCAGCCAATCAAGTTACTCAAGCTCTTACTCTATTCTTAGGATCAATAGCAGGCATTTCGTTGTTAGTTGGAGCAATTGGAGTAGGAAATATTATGTTAGTAAGTGTGACTGAAAGAACTCGAGAAATTGGAACTTTAAGATCTATTGGTGCTACCAAGTTTGATATTAGGCTTCAATTTATAACTGAAGCATTGACTATTTGTTTGATAGGTGGAATATTAGGGATTTTAATAGGAATTATAATATCCTTAAATTTAGGCGGAATATCTTTTCAGGATGAGTTAGGAGATGAAACGAATTTACCTGCTGTTATAACCCCCATAAGTGTAATTATCGCTTTTCTAGTATCTCTTCTTGTAGGATTAATTAGTGGCGCTTATCCTGCATATAGAGCCTCAGAGTTAGACCCTATCGAAGCACTAAGAAGTGAATAAATCTACTGTTTATAGAATACATTTTCCAATCCAATTATATTATCCAATTTTTGTTCTAGAGATTTACTAGCATCAACATTAGCGAAAGGTAAGTTAAGCTTTACTTTTTCATTATTATTTTTCACAACAATTGATACAGGTATTTGACCTTCATTATCAAGTAAAATTCTTGTTATATCATCCATAAGATGTTTATTTTTTGAGTGCTTCTCATCATCTAGGGTAATAATAACTTCTTTTATATAATTAACTTCTTCTTTTGCAAACTCTTCAATAATAATTTTTTCCTCCTTCTTTTTATCTTCAATAGTTATAATAGGTTCAGATTTATTTAAATTTTCCTTAAAGATTTTTTTTGGTATTATTTCATCATCAAAAGAAAACATTTCACCATTGTCATACCAAATAGAAATATCTCCATTTCTATTATTAATTTTTCCAGAAATTTTTGCTATAGGGCTATGAATCCATTTATCAACCTCTTCTAGTTTATTTTGCCAAATCATAAGATCAATTATTCCATCAATTAGTTCAAGCTTAACTATCATAAACTCAGAACCTTTTCTTGATACTCTTTTTTCATAAGATCTTACTTCACCAATAATTATTTGAGCCTTTGATTTATCTGCATTGTTAATTTGATCTATTGAAACAATCATGTCTTCATTTATTTTGCTGATCCTTAACATTTCTTTATGATTTGGATTTTCTGTAAATGAAATACCTAATATTTCTTTTTCCCAATGCATTTTTTGAGTGTCATCAGTTGTGAAATTGTTTAGTTCGAGTTCTGTTGTTGGAGTTTCTACTTCATCTCCAAATAAATCAAACATTGTTGTTTGATTACTATTTCTTAATTTTGTTGCGTTATTAATTTGAAGTAAAATTCTTTCAGTAGATTCGAGCAGACTACCTCTATCACCTAGTTGATCTAAGCTACCAGACTTGATAAGACTTTCTAAAACTTTTTTGTTTACCCAAGCGGAATCCATTCTTTTGCAAAATTCTTCTAAGGAATTAAAAATACCATTTTGTTGTCTTTCATTAATTATTTTTTCCACAGAAGCTAAACCTACATTTTTTAATGAACTTAAGCCAAATCTAATACTCCTATTATCTGTATCTTCTTCTATAGAAAATTTTGAATTTGAATAGTTAATACTAGGATTCTTTATAGTTATATTTGTTTTTCTTATCTCAGTTATACAATCTGAAATCTTTTCAAAATTACTTATGTATGAATTCAATAAAGAAGTAAAGTATTCTATTTTATAATTTGCCTTAAAATAAGCAGTCCAATAGGCTATCATTGCATATGAAACACTGTGGGCTTTGTTGAATGCATAACCAGCAAATGGTTCGATAAGATCAAATATTTCATTAGCTATATCATTATCAAATCCTTTTTCTAATGATCCTTTTATAAAAGTATCCTTTTGAGCCTGCATAACTTCTTTGATCTTTTTCCCCATTGCTTTTCTTAGAATATCTGCCTCTCCTAAAGTGTAGCCTCCAAAAGCTTGGGCAATTTTTAGTACTTGGTCTTGATAAACAATAATTCCATATGTTTCTGTAAGGATTTCCTTTAATGCTTCATGAGGATATTTTATTTTTTCTTTGCCATATTTAGATCTTATAAATCTATCAATATGTTCCATTGGCCCAGGTCTATATAGAGCGATCATTGCTGCTATATCTGAAATGTTAGAAGGTTTTAAGTCTTTTATATATTTTCTCATACCTGCTGATTCAAGCTGAAAAACACCAAAAGTATCACCTTCTGATAGTAGGTCAAAAGTATTTTTATCTTCTTTAGAAATATTATAAATATCGAAATTTTCATCAATAGAATTTTGTATTAATTCTATTGTTTTACCAATAATAGTTAGATTAGTTAGTCCAAGAAAATCCATCTTTAGTAATCCAACATCTGCTATAGCTCCCATAGCATATTGAGTAGTCGGAGGAGAATCATCCTCACCTGATGTTGATCTTTGAAGAGGAACATCATTTGTTAGATTGTCCTGAGATATTATAACTCCTGCAGCATGTGTTGATGCATGCCTAATTGTTCCTTCTAATTTGGTAGCAAATTCAACTACTTTTTTATAATCACTATCTTTTTGAAGCGATCTGAATTCTTCAATTTCTTGAGCATCTTTGATTTTTGTTCCGACTTTAGTGGGAATTATACCTGCGAGTTTATCTCCTACTACTAAGGGTAAATCTAATACCCTAGTTACATCTCTTACTGCTGCTTTTGCTCCCATTGTGCCAAAAGTAATAATCTGAGCTATATGGTCTTTACCGTATCTATCTACGCAATATTTCATTACCTCGTTTCTTCTATCATCCTCAAAATCCATATCAATATCAGGCATTTCTCTTCTTTCAAGATTTAAGAATCTTTCAAATACTAAATTATGCTCCATTGGATTTATTCTTGTGACTTCTAAGCAATATAAAACTAAGCTTGCTGCAGCTGATCCTCTAACTGCAGATAAGATTTTTTTTGAATTTACAAACTTAAAGATATCCCAGCAGACTAAAAAATAATCAGGAAACTTAGTTTTTTCTATTACATCTAATTCATATTCTAATCTTTCAATTAATTTACTTTCGTTAGAATCAAATTTTTTTGTAAAGCCTTTATAACTAAGTTCTCTGAGGTATTCCATAGAAGACTTTCCCTCAGGACATTCATATTTTGGCAATAGGCTCTTAGATAAATCTAATTCGATATTACATTTTTCAGCTATTAGTAGAGTATTATTTAATCCTTGCTCTAACTCTCTCCATT
This sequence comes from Dehalococcoidia bacterium, assembly GCA_022451965.1. Classification (NCBI taxonomy): domain Bacteria; kingdom Bacillati; phylum Chloroflexota; class Dehalococcoidia; species Dehalococcoidia bacterium. Next base: position 82,521 of record JAKUNJ010000004.1, read on the forward strand.
GTTCATACATTTCTTCTGTAGATTTAATGTGATAATTATGGTCATCAAACTTAAATCTATTGGGATCATTAATATTAGAATTAGTTTGTAAACACATCAAAAGTTCGTGGGCTTTATGATCTTCCTGATTTACATAATGATTATCATTAGTGATGACATATGGAATATTGCTTGCCTTATTTATTCTAATTAGTTCTTCATTAATTTTTTGTTGATTAGGTACTCCAATATGTTCCATAATTTCTAAATAAAAATTATCCTTGAAGACTTCATGGAACCACCCATATGTATTTTTTGTTTTTTTATGATCGTCATTAATTATAGCTCTTGATAACTCCGATGAAGGACACCCTGAAAGAACTATGATTCCTTCGGAATTTTTTTCTAAAATATTTTTGTCTATCCTAGGCTTGTAATAAAACCCATTGAGATTAGAGTGCGTAACTAATTTCATAAGATTTTGATAACCAGTATGGTTTTCTGCAAGTAAAGTTAAGTGGTATGGACTTTTTTCATCTGGTGTCTTTTTGTAACTATCTTCTTTTGCTACATAAGCCTCTAAGCCTATAATTGGCTTAATCTCTTTTTCTTTAGCTAATTTATAAAAATCTATTGCTCCATACATGTTTCCATGATCTGTAATTGCAATAGCACTTTGAGAATTTTCCTTGACCTTAGTAACCATTTTTTTTAGGTTACTCATTCCATCTAATAGACTATATTCTGAGTGATTATGTAAATGAACAAATGAATTCAAAGTTTTATTTTTGGATAAAATATTTAAGTTATTTAGAGAATAGAACTCAAGCCAATATTATTCATTATTTTTAAAGGCTATTTTCTAAGAATTAATATTTTTTTTAAGAGAAATAACTAAAGGTATAGCTAATATCATGCCTACTGATAATATGTAATATGCATATTTATACTCTCCAGTAATATCTTTTGTTAGGCCTACTAATAGAGGTGATAATGTTCCAAAAACTGCTCCTACTGTGTTTAAGATTCCTATCATTGATCCATAATTTTTTCTTCCGAAATAATCTGCTGCTAAAGTTAATCTGAGAGGAACAGAAGATCCAAAGCCTAAACCAAAAAATAATATGAACATGACTATTCCGATATTTCTAGGTAATAATGAAGAATTTTCATACATACCCATTATTGCTATACCAGAAATACCTAAAGTTAAGAGTGAAAATGATATTGTAAGCAATATTTTTCTATCAAATTTATCTGTTATGAAGCCAACAGTTATTCTTCCAGCAATATCTCCCCACCATGATAATCCAATGATAGTAGCAGCTATTGCAGTAGTAAGTCCAAATTCTTTGAACGATGTAAGATGAAATAAGTTACTCGTGAAAACAGCTTGACTTAATCCTGTAGCTAGAGCCAATTTCCAAAAGTTTCCACTTTTTAGAGCATTAGAGACAGACATCCCTTTTTCTCTTGCATCAAGTATTTCATCATTTTCAATATTTGTTTCAGGTTTTATTCCATCGGGATATTGTCCATAGTTTTCGGGATCGCTTCTTAAGACTAATGCTGTAGGGAATCCTAATATCCAAAAACCTATTCCAACTGCAAAGAGTAAATTTCTCCAACCAAATTCATCGATCCCTAAAACTAACAGAGGTACAGTAATTCCTCCTAAACCAGCCCCGGACATTAAAATTGAAATAGCTTTTCCTCTATTTTTATTAAACCAATTTCCTACTACAGCTACAAAAATAATGAAAGTTCCAAAAGACATCCCTAGGGTTAGAATTGTAATAGCAAAATAAAATTCCCAAAGATCTTGCATTCTGCTCATCCAAATAAATGCTCCGCCAGTTAATAATATTCCAAATGCCATAACTCTTTTAGGACCAAATTTATTTATAACTGTACCAACAAAAGGTGAAATCAATCCACTTTCAGATCTTTGTATAGATAGTGCTGCTCCAGTAGCAGCGCTGCTCCATCCAAAAGTATTTAATATTGCATCAAAAAAAGGTGGAAAACCTCTCCAAAAAACAGCAGAAGAATACCATTGTACTATTCCAGCACTGAATACTATCCACCAACCATAAAAAATATTTGGTTTTTTTTTACTAAAGTGCAATAATTCCGTATCCTCCATCAACAGGAATTATACTTCCAGTTATTCCTGAAGATAAGTCACTTATTAAGAATAGGGCAGTATTAGCTACCTCTTCATGTGTGATGGGTCTTTTTATTGGCGATCTTTCTTCATGTGCTTTTCTCATTTCAGTGAAACCAGGAATACTTCTAGCTGATAATGACGGTAATGGTCCTGCAGATATAGAATTGAATCTTATTTTAGCTGGCCCAAATTGAGCTGATAATTGCCTATTGATATTTTCTAGAGCTGCTTTGGCAGTTCCCATAACATTATATCCAGGATAAACTCTACTTGAAGCATCAAAAGTCATAGAAATTACAGAAGCTCCTTCTTTAGAAAAGTATTCTGAAGCTTCTCTGGCAATTGTTACTAAAGAATATGAGCTTGTTTCAAGAGCCAAAGAGAATCCATCCTTTGAAAGATTTGAAAAATCTCCCCCTAAATCTTCTCTATTAGCAAATGCTATAGAATGTACTATGAAATCTATTTCTCCATATTTTTCATTAAAATCTTTCATAACCTTTTTTACTTCAGATTCATTATTAGCATCACATTTTATTAGTAGTGAGTTATATGGTTCTAAAAGTTTATCTATACTTTTTAACAATCTTTCATCAAGATATGTAAAAGCTAGTTCTGCCCCTGCTTCAAAAAGTTTTTCTGATATTGCCCAAGCTATAGATCTTTGATTAGCCAAACCAAAAATGATTCCTTTTTTACCCTTTAGATTTATGTTTACACTCATTTTATCCTCTTACTTTCTATAATTCTCAGCATTATCTATTGGATCATAAAATATTTTTTTTTGTGTATCTTCTATATCCCAAAATCTCCATTTGTTATTTGAAACTCCATAAAATATTTCAAATTCGACATTGTGGATTATACTTTTTTCTACCAATTGAGAAATATCTCTATGTGATAACCAGGTAGCAAAATGTCTTATTGATTTAGATGGATCATCTGTTCTTAATACAGTTCCTATTCTAAGATTAACAGATTTTATATTAAATGTTTCGTAGTAAAATCTCCCTATTGCCTCTCCATATGCTTTTGAAATACCATAATACGAATCAGGTCTTATAGGAACTTCTTTATTGATTTTTTTTATTTCTTTTGGATCTAAATCATTATATTCACCACTAACAATTTGTTTGTAAGGGCTATCATTTTCAAAAAGACCTACTGCATGATTTGAACTTGCAAAAATTACTTTCTTAACTTTATTTATTTTTGCTGATTCATAAATATTTCTAGTAGATTCTATATTATTTTTTAGAACTAAGTTCCAATCTGAATCTACATTTATTACAGCTCCAAGATGAATAATAGTTTGAACTGATTTAGATACATTTATTACATCATCTAAACTATTCATATCTCCGATAATTGTTTTTTCAGAATGCTCTTCTGGTTTTTTAATATCTAAATTTATTAACTCAAATTTATCCTTTAGATGTTTATTTAAAATAGTTCCAATTAACCCTGATCCCCCTGTTATTAGAATTTTATTCATGTATATTCCTCAATAAACTTTAATAAAAATAACAATTATTGTTACTGAACATATTATAACTAAGGTGAAGAAAGATTAATTAATCATGAGAACCAAATTTGCTCTAATAGGTTGTGGCGGAATGGGCTTCAGACATCTATTAGGTTACATAGAGTATTTGAAATATGATAAAAAACTTGATCTAGCAGCCTTTGTTGATTTTAATGAAGATTCTTCATCCTTTTTACAACAACAATATTTTAATCATTCAGGTAAAAAACTTCCATTATTTAAGACTTTTGAAGATTTATCTAATTCAAATTTATCTCTTGATTCTATTGATATTGCTACAACTAATGATACTCACCACATAATTGCAACAAAAAGTATGAATAATAATCTAAATGTTATGTGTGAAAAACCAATCGCATTATCAATAAAACTTGCTAATGAATTGTTAGCTATTCAAAAAAAAACGGGGAAGACATTTTCAGTATTTGAAAATTTCAGACGAGATCCAATAAATCGCTTTACAAAGTATGTAATTAGTTCTGAGAAATTTGGAGATATTTTGTTTGCTTATGACTTTGAAAGTTCTTATTCTGAGGGTAAAGTTATGCATGGAACAGGATGGAGGGCAAAGAAAAATAAAGGAGGAGGAATTGTTCTTGATGCAGGTATACATAATGCAGATCTCTTATTATATTTTTTGGGCCCAGTAGAATATGTGAATGGTTACTCAAAAATTATATTGCCCGAAAGAAATCTTATTCCAATGAAAGAAAGTAATCATGTCCTAAAAAATTTTTATGGTCATAGAATTGAAGAATATAAATCTGATAAATCTATATCCCAGGATGCAATTGATACCGTGATTTGTTCAATTATTTTTGAATCTGGTGCACTAGGTTCTATACTAATATCTGATGCAATACCAAACTTGAAATTCAATGAATCTTGGATACATGGGACAAAGATGAGCTTAAAGAGGTCAAGTTCTAGATCCGGAAAACCTATTACATTAGAAATAAATAAACAAAAATATCATGGAGATGACTTACGAAATTTTTTTCCTGATTTCGAACTTGATCCAATAACTAGGGAAGTTTTTGGTGATTTTGATTACTCAGGGTTTAATATTTGTTTTGAAGATTATGATAAAAAATTAATTGCACTAGAGTACTTAGACTTTGTTAACTCTCTAGAAAAAAAATCTGATCCAGAGGTTGGTGTTCTTGAAGGAATTTCTTCATTATCATTAGCTTATTCTTTTATAGAAACAGGTTATGTTGATGAAAAAATTAGTATAAAGGATTTTTCAATCAGTGGACATCAAGAATATCTTAATTTGGATTAATTTTATTAAACCATAGTTTTATTTATTGATCTTGATTACTTTAGCTCACTGAGCAGTAAGGCCTCCGTCAATTGCCAACTCTGCTCCAGTTATATAACTAGATTCGTTTGAAGCAAAGAAAAGAATTGCCATTGCAACTTCTTTTATAGTACCAATCCTTCCTAAAGGTATTTTTGATTCTGATGCTGATCTACTTTCTAAATTTGATAATTTATCTGCTAGCATTTCAGTTTCAATTGGTCCAGGGTGTAAAGAATTTACTCGAATATTATCCATAGCATGTTGCAAAGCAGTATATTTTGTTAAAGATCTAACTCCCCCTTTTGATGCACCATATGCACCGCTACCTGAATTACCCACTAAACCTGCTGTCGACGAAATATTTATGATGGATCCTCCATCAGAATTTCTCAATAAAGGTATAGAGTATTTAGTACCAAGAAAAACTCCTGTTAGGTTTACTGATATGATGCTGTTAAAGTCATCTAATTTAGTATTTTCAATTGGCACAGTGCTGTATATACCAGCATTATTAACGAGTATATCTAGTTTTTTATATTTTGAATTTATTTCTGAAATAGTTCCTTTCCAATCAGATTCTTTTGTGACATCTAAATTTACTGCTAGACAATCATGACCTTCTTTTTGTAATTTTTTTGCAGTCTTTTTACATTTAGAATAATCTATATCTCCAATAATCACAGAGGCGCCTTCATTTGCAAATAATTTAGCAGTGCACTCGCCTATCCCTCTAGCTGCACCAGATATTAATGCTACTTTATTAGAAAGTCTATTCATATTTCTCCATAAATTTACTCTAATTTGAAAAGTTGATATTAATTTACATTGTTTTCAAATAATATTCTATTTTGAAAGAATATAAAATTGATAAAATATATATATGAAGAAATTTTTTTTATTCTTAATTTTTGTTATATCTATTTTTATAAGCTGTGATCAAAATAGTGATCTCAACGATTTTGATTTAACATCACCCCTTACTATAAATCCATTACTAAATTTCAGTTTATTTTACAATGAATTGTCTCAATCAGAAAAAGATTGCTTGTCATCTAAGTTTAATAATAAGGATGAAATGGTTAATTTTGTTTCTTCAGATTCTCTTCCTAATGAAGAAATGTCAGGATGTTTATCTAAAAATACCAACTTCAGAATAATTCAAGGGCTTCTTCTTTCAAATAATGTTGTGTTAAGTATTGAAGAAAAACAATGTATCGAGGAAAAAATATCATCTTCTGAATTTGATTATTTAGGTGATAGTTTTGGTAAACCTATTTTTACCTATTCTTTATCCTCTTTATTTTGTTTGGGATCCTTGTCTCGTGAAAATTTTTCACTTAATTTTGAGAGTTTTATAGATAATGAACCTATCTTAAATGTTTTACCGAATGATTTAGATTCTTTAGAATGTATTGCTCTTAAGACAGATAATAATATAATAATGGATTCTTTAGACTCAATTTACTTAAATTCAGGAAACTTTCCTGTTCAAATTTTATCCTTAATGCCCTATTTGGTTGAATGTACAGATATTCCTCAAGAATTATCATCTTCCGGTTTAGATAAAAATTCTTCAATATGTTTATCAGATAAATTGGCAATAAATTTCTCAGGTTTAGGAGATAATTTTTTATTAGAAATTCCTCAAATTATTAATGATATAGAAGAATGTGGAATAAATTCAGAAAAATTATTAGCCTATTTCGAACTAGATTTTATTGATCCTGAACAGTCATTAGATATCCCTCAAGAATTAGAAGATCAAGTATTAGGAGATGAACGTTTTTCATGTTTATCTGAAACTTTGGAATTAAGCGATGTTCTAGAATTTCTTCTGACTGGAATTTTATCTGAAAAAATAATAAATTCTGCTTATCAATGTGGAATAAGTGAAGAAGAAATTCAGGAATTAGATATATCTGAGTTAATAAATTAATTGATAGTATAATAATTTTTATGAATATTGAGATTGATGAAAATTCTGACTTAGTTATTGGGGCTGATATTGGTGGTACAAATATCAGAGTAGCATTAATTGATTCTAATGGTAATTTATTAGAAAAAAAGAAAATAGAAAATGACCCCTCCTCTGAAATTGAGATAGCCGGTGAAAAAATTTCTCAGCTATGCCATGAAATTGCTAAAGGTATTCCAATAAAAGGAATAGCTTTTTCATCTGCTGGGCCTATTAATCAAATAACTGGAGAGTACTTAAATCCTCCTAATCTAAGTAATTGGAATAAAAAATCATTAATTCCTACCATTAAAAAATTTACAGGTATTACGTCTAAAGTTGGTCACGACGCTACACTAGCTGCTCTTGCAGAGACAAAATTTGGAAAAAAGAAAGGCACTAAAAATCTAATTTATATTACTGTTTCAACTGGTGTAGGAGCAGGTATTATTTCAAATGGTAATATGATTCAAGGAGAAAATTGGTTTGCTGGGGAAGTTGGGCATATAATTATAAACCCTGGTGGACCAGGATGTTCTTTAGGGTGTCTAGGATGTTTGGAAGGTAACATATCAGGAACTGCTATTGCTTCAATAGCTCAATCGATGATAACAGATGGTCATAAAACAGATATCTTAAATAATAATAAAATAGAAGATATAAATTCAAAGTTAGTAATAGATTTTTCCCAAAAAAATGATGTTTTCTCTAAAGTAATTGTCACTCAAGTTTTAGAGAATTTAGGGAGAGGCTTGGCTTCTATTTTAGCTACTCTTAATCCAGAGGTAATCATTTTAGGAGGTTCAGTAGCTGAAGCATTAAGTAAATTATATTGGGAAAAAATAATTTTCGAGACATCAAAGTACTGTATCCCATTTTACCAATCTAATCCCCCAATACAAATGACCAGTTTAGGAGAAGATGCATCATTGTTGGGAGCATCAATTATTGCTAGAAATTAGTCATCAATATCTGGTTGCTCTATGGGCTTTTCATAATCCGAAAGAGACTTTATAGGATCATTGATATCTTCATCAATAGCATCTGGAGCAATAAATGATGTTCCATCTTCATTTAGTGATCCCCACCCTTCTATTTTTGCAGCATCATATTCATCAAAATCATCATCATTATATTCTTTTTCAGAATCATCTTTATTGGTTTCATTAGGATCCGATTCAAGTTCTTCAAATTTATTTAATTCTGCAATTTTATTTTTACTTAATTCGATAATTTCAGGTTCTGGTGAAAATCTTAATTTTTCAAGTATGTCTTTAGAATAAGGTCCACCGATATTAAAAATAGCTTCTACCGCTGCTTTTTGGGTATCTAATTCTTCATCTTCCAAAAGATCCTTAATTTGGTCTAAATGTTCTTCATTACCTATGAGGCTTAAGGATATACAAGATTTTGATCTAATCTCATGATTATCATTTTCTAATAGATCTTCAATCAATGGTATCCATTTTATATTTCCATTATTACCCATAGAAATAATTGCAGTAATATTATCATCTAAGTTTTTGCTATTAAATTTATCAATTATTAGTTTATCTATTTCTTCGTTACTTAGGTGACTTATACTCATAAGCATATTATTTTGATCAGATTTAGATATTGAGTTTGAAATAAACTCAAGTCCAAATTTCATGAGCCTATTTGTTTCATTTTTTCTATTATTCTTTGAACTTAGAATTTCTATCCATTTTCCAAGTATCTTAATAGCTTGTAATTTTATATTACTGTCTTTTTCATCAGCTATGATTTTTCTTAATTTTCTAACAAGCGAAAAATCACTACTATTTTCTATATATTTAGTTACAAATAATCTTATTTTATTATTTTTATGATGTAGAAATCTTAATATTAATGTCTCAAAATCATAACCTTTATTTTTATTTTCAAAATCCTGAATATCTCCTAGAAAATCTAATATTTGATCGTCTGAGAGCTTTATAATTTCATCATAAGTTTTATCAAATATATCGAAATTTAGCTCTTTGTAATTTATTTTTTTCATCAGTAAGAAATTTCTACATTCTGTGTTTGTAAGTATGGAAGAGACATAGAACCATACACATCTTCTTTTTCTATACTAATTTCTTCAACATTTTTTAGTGCTTCAAAAGAATTGCCTGAAATCATTGTATTTTTAACTCTACCTACGATTTTACCTTTCTCAATTTTATAACCTAATGATATATTTGCACTAAAGTTACCTGATAATTCATTTCCTTGCCCAGCACCAAGCAAATTATCCACGAGAACTCCATCTTCAATCTCTGAAATCATTGAATTTATTTTCTTTTGACCCTTTTTCATTACAATATTTGATGTTGTTGGAGTGGGGCTTGAATGAATAGATCTACCTGCAGAACCTGTGGTATCTTTTGAAGATTCATTTCCAGTTTTTAGATCATATAATCCATTATTAAATACACCATTATTAATTAATATATTTTTTTTAGTTGCTACTCCTTCGTCATCATAATTTCTTGAAGCAGGTGAAAAATCAATATGAGGATTATCAGTAAGTGTGATTTTCTCGTCAAATAATTGAATACCTTCCTTGCCACAAAGAGAAGATAAATTTTTAGAAAGATTTGTTCCGCTAAAGGATACTAATAGTGGAGATAATAAAGTTTGATATAGTCCATGAGGTGTAAATATTACTGGACAACCTTTCTTAGGAGTACTCTTAATAACTTGAGCAATAGCTAATTCTTCGCACAATTTTGATACCATTAGATCTATTTCTTCTTTAGAAATATCCTTAACAGAGTTTTTATACTTATAGATATTTAGCATATCGTTCCCATTTATAATTTGTGAAGAAATATAAAAACTTATAAAACTTTCTTTTTTGCCAACGTCTAATTTTGAAGAATTAGTTATTTTACCTGTTCCTTCTGCAATTGAAAAACCTCCATCGCAAAGAGAGTTTGGGAAAAGTTTATTAATTTTTTTTATCTCGTTACTTAATACTTCTATAAGATATTCATTTTGATAAGAATTAACATTATCATCGTATAAAATTGTATTCCTGTATTCATCTTGTTCGGGGAATTTTATATTTATTGGGATTGGATATTCAGATAGTTCCTTAAAGTTAGAAATAAAACTTTCTGAGTCATAATTAGAAGAAGATGAAAAGGTTATGTTATTATTCTTTATTCCCCTTGCTGCAAAACCTTGAGATTGATTCGATGACACTTCTTTTAGATTATTTGATTCAAAGGATATACTTCTTAAGTTACTGCTTTCTTCGTATATTTCGTATTGATCAAAATTATTATTTAAATATTTCTTTATTTTTTCTAAATTATCCATTAGAAACCAAGCACTTATTAATTCTTATATGAGGAGAACCATTTGAAACAGGTAAAGGCATTTGCCCTCCTTTACCACATCCTCCACCTTGATTTATTTTTATATCATCTGCAATACCATTAATATTCTTAAGAGTAGTGAATAAATTACCTGATAACTTCACAGGCCTGTAGGTTTCTTTTACTTCTCCGTTTTCTATTTTATATGTTTCAGCAGATGAGAATGTAAACATTTCATGTTCAGTCATCCCTCCATACCAATTCTTTACATAAAGACCATCTTTAGTATCAGCAATAATATCTTCTTTTTTATCTTTTCCATTCTCTATTATTGTATTTGTCATTCTAACTATTGGAGGGAAAGCAAATGAAATAGCTCTAGCATTTCCAGTAGGATTTTCTGACATCTTGCTTGCAGTTTCATTGGAGTGAAGCCTACCAGTTAGTATTCCTTCTCTTATTAATGCAGTTTTAGTGGCAGGTGTTCCTTCATCATCATATTCATAAGACCCTCTAAGCTCAGGAATTTTTGCCCCATCAGTAATATTTAGATCTTTATTACCAAATTTAGTTCCCAGTTTTAATATTTCTTTTAATCTATCATTCTCATATACATTATCGGCTTCAGATAAATGTCCAAAAGCTTCATGTACAAAAACTCCTGCTAGAATTTGATCTAAAACAACAGTAGTTTCCTTTCCATCTACTTTGGGGGCACTGATTAGTTCCCTTGCTTTTTTAGTACACTCCAATATTTCAGAATCTAAATTTTCTACTATTTCAAAATCTCCTAGTGATCCAATTGAGAAACCAGACTGAAGCATTTCGTTACCATCTGAACTATAAGCAGCTATTCTCAGAATAACGTGAATAAAATTTTGTTCAATATTATTACCTTTACTATCTGCAAAGATAACCTTTCTATCTGTATCAGAATAAATTATGTCACAATTTTCGATATCTTTTTGGCTTAACATTAAATCTTTGTAATGATCTAGAATCCTAATTTTTTCATCTAGATTGATTTTTCTAGGATCTTTTTTTATTATTGGTTTGACTGTAGTTTCTATAGGCTTACCTTTTTCTATTGCAAAAGTTTCGTTAGAATTATATTTTGCCAAATTAATAGTTTCCTTCATTTTCAAGGGAGCTTGATAAATGTCATTGAAGCTACTGAACCCCCACCCACCATTAGCCATTGCACGAACTGAACCTCCTAATCTAGAATTTATTGAAATATTTTCTCTTTCTTTTCCGTTATAGGTTATTCTTGATGATATATTTTCCTCTAATCTGATTTCTTTGTAATCACCAAAATCTAATTTGATAGAGTCATTTATTAGGTTTCTATAATTCTTATCCATATGCTCATCCAACCTTTGTCATAAGATTAATTTCATTATTTTTTATCCATTCGATAGAACTTATTTTCTTTTCTTTTTCAGTTTTCATTCTTCCAATAATTAGTTTCTTATCATTAATTCCTATACTTACTTCTTTTTCAGAAAAAAATAACTCACGATTATTTATTTTCAGATTATTTTTTTGAAGTTTACAGTCATATAAAAATACTTTTTTTGAATTTATTAACGTCCACGCACCTGGTTGAGGATCACAACCTCTAATTAGATTATAAATATTTTCAGCACTTTCATCCCATTTTATTTCTTTTTGTGAACACCAAGTTTCATATGTGGAATCTGATTCATTTTGATTTATTTTTGGGGCTTTCTTTAGAATAATCAAATTTATTGACTCAATTATAGTTTCTACCCCAATTGGATATAATTTATTAAAATATAAGCTTCCAGTAGTATCATCATCATCTATAATTACTTCTTTTTGGATAAGAATAGGTCCTGTGTCTAATCCTTCATCTGGCCAAAATATAGTAATTCCTGTTTTCTTATCACCATTAATGATTGCCCAATTTATTGATGAAGGGCCTCTGTGTAAGGGCAATAAAGAAGGATGATATTGAATAGTCCCCAACTTGGGGTTATTTATAATTTCCAATGGTACAATATCTGTTACGTATGCCATAACAAGTAAATCTACTTGATATTTCTTAAAATTTTCTATTGATTCTTTATCTCTTAGTCGTGATGTATTATGGACATTCAAATTGTTTTCCATTGCAAACTTGTAGAGTTCATCTTTTTTATTATCAGGAGTAAAAATGGAAGCTATTTCTGCACCTTCCATTTTTTTTATTTCTTTAGTAACACTCTTTCCAAACCCAGATTGTCCAATAATAGAAATTCTAATCATGAAAGTAAACCATCCTATTATATTGTCTTATATTTTCAAAAGCTTCTACTATTGCGAACTCATTAACTTTTGATTTATTTTTTCTAGCATCTGCAAGATGCTCCATTAGAAAATAAGCTTCAGCTTCACTTAGTTTTTGATACTCACCATGTCTCTTAAGAGTTTCATAGGTTACTCCTAATTCTACTAATATTTTATAGGACATTATTAATTTGATTATTGACTTTGGATGAAATAAATTCTCCTCTATGTTTTCTGGTTCAGATATTAATTTTTGAGATATTAATTCCTCGTAGAAGAATTTTGTTATGTTAGTGATACTGAATATCTCTTCTACTGTGAATTTCTCTTTGATTTCGGTTGATATGGAATTAATTCTTTTTTTGATAAGTTTTAGAGGGAATCCTTCATTCTTTAAACTCTTAATTTCCTTTATTTTTTCTATATGATTTTCACTAAAAACTGATCTTGTTTTTGATATTTTTTTAGGAGATTCTAATATCTTAGATCTTACATAATAATTAATTGCGGAAGAAGAGACTCCGGTAATCTTAGATATTTCACCGATAGAATATTCTGAATTATTTTTTTTCATAAAATAAATTTTACAATATTATTTTTTTCTAGAAACTAAAACTAATAAGCTGGGAAGCACAAAAACTGAGGAAATTAGGGCTAAAAGAATCATAATTGCTGTTATTTGACCAAAGCTTGCAAAAAGAGGCATTGGAGCCATCCCCATAATTGCAAAGCCAGCCATACTTGAAAGAGCCGAACCTAGTAAAGCTATTCCTGTGCCATTTAATGTTTTTCTCAAGGCAACCTCTTTACTATTCTTTCTAATTTCTTCTCTAAATCTTTGAGTAATATGAATTGAAAAATCTATTCCCACACCAATTGAAATTGCTCCTATTGTTGCAGTTACAAAATTTAATGAGTACCCTCCAATATACATAATTCCATATAACCAACTCACTACTAATCCAATTGGTAAAGTTGTTATAAATGCGTACTTAATTGATCTAAAGGTTATAAATAAGACTATAAAAGAAGCTAAGGCCGCTAAAGGAATAGATCTAAACAATGCATTAGTTCCACTTGAAAGTTCAACATCTCTTACAAATGGAGATCCTGTAATTCCAAATTCAGAAAAATAATCTTTATCCTTCAAAATATCTAATTCTTTTTCTATTTCATTTCTGGCTAGGGTAGTTACTCCTTGGCTTGCAGAATCAGGAATTCCAACTCTCAATACAGTGGAAAAATCATTTTCTGATTTTATTAATGCAAACTTAATTCTGTTTGGTGAAAAAATTGTTTCTAGGCTATCTGTCAGTAAACCATTATCAATCAATTGATTAAAATACTCTTTTATTTTTGATTGATCGGTAGTGTCAATTCCTCCAAATTCTAGAAGGGATAAAATATTGGGTTCAATTAATAAAAGGTTTCCTTTAGTATCATGAGCCAAAAAATCTTTTTTATCTAAATTATTTACCAGTTTTTTAATGTCACTAATTGCCTCTGGTTTATCTAGAGAACCTTTTATATATATTAATCCTATTTCTCCTGTAGTATCTCCTAAATGATAATCCAATTTATCTAATCCTTTTACAAAATCAGATTGTGGGTTAAAAAAATCTGCCACTTCAAAGGAAGCTTCTAGCTTGAATGCTAAAAATGTTGTATAAATTGTAATCAAGGAAAAGAAGAGTACTGTAATTATCGGCTTTCCGCTGAAAAAAAGTATAATTGAACTAAAATAAGATTCAAATTTTTCAAAAAAACTTATTCTTAATTGTGGATTTTTATTTTTTGGCCTTTCTCCTCTTACGAAATATATAGGTGTAATCAAAAAGAATAATATATTTATCACTGCTAACAAAACACCTAATATTGGAGATAAAAGTAAAAATACAATCACTGACCCTCCTGCAGTTCCTGCTGAACCTAGAGATAAGAATAATCTAAACAATTTGTTACTAAAAATATTACTTTTATTGTCTAAAGATTCTATTCTAGACAGTAGAAATGGTGCATAAATTCCAAGTACTATATACGCGGCAAAAGTTGCTACTCCTGCTGCAAGTCCAAAATGAACTATTGATTCTATACCTGCTGTAATATTTGATAAAAAAGCAATTGCATCACTTATAAACGCCAGAGTTAGTGCTGCCCCAACCCCTGTGAATGCTATTATAAATTTTCTATCGAAAGATATATCATTATTTTTTTCTTCTTGATATCTTCTTATAGCGTGAACTCCGAAGTCAACTCCAAGTGAAATCATGGCGATTGGAACTATCATGTCAGCAACTAAGCCCCCTTTAAGACCTAGTAAATAAGAAAATCCTTTTAGCCATATCATTAATATGGAAAGACCTATGCCTATTAAAACTACTGCCCAGTAAGATCTGAGAGAAAAGCCAACTACTGCAATGGCAGCAATTACTGTTAGTGTTATGAATAAAGCAGATGAAAATCCTTGTCTTTCTCCTTCTAAATTGACATCAATTGCTACTCCCCAAACATTTAGTTGAGGTAGTTCTTTTTTTAGTAATTCAAGTACTTTTGTATTAAATTTTTCTTTATCAATAGTAGCTTTATCTCCAGATAGAGCTACTCTTTGAGATCCTCCTCCTAAAGATTCATTGTCAGCTAAAACAGCAATAGTTATTGCTGGAGAAGTCCACCAGTCTATTTCTTTTCCGTTTATGTTTCTTTTTGAGATGCTAGAGTGAACACTTATGTTTCTTCCTACTTCAGTGAAGTCATCATTACCTAAAATTACAGAAAGAACTTCTTTCACTTCTTCATTACTTGCTTCACTCAATGACTTATTGAAATTTGGATTATTGTTCAAAATTTCATTTACTATATCAGCAATAGTTAGTAATCCATTCACACTAGTACCAGTCTCAGAATCAATGTAAGAGAATAAATGTTCCTTTGGAGATATAGTTTCGGGAGAAAGTTTTTTATTAATATCTTCCTTTCTCAGTTTATTTTCTGCCAGATATATGTTTAATAAGTTATCTTTGGAAAGAATATCATCTCCATTTTTACTTTCTAAAATAAAAAAAGCAAAATGTGCCTCATCTGAAAATTCAAGTGAAATCTTTTTATCTAGATCTATAATTGGATCATTGGGAGATGTTGAAGCATCTCCTCTATAAGGTATAAACAAGTATGATAAAATTAGTCCAATTGTAGTAAAAATGAATAACAAAAATATTTTTGTCGGATTTTCTACAAAGAATTTAGATATGCTTTCATAAATATTCATAAGCCTATTCTAAGTATACTCTAGGAATAATTTAGATAAATTACTAAAATGTTAATTATATTGTCATGAAAAAATTACCAAAAATTTATTATGGGTGGTTAATAGTTATTGCCCTTTTTTTATCTATGGCACTTGGCATTGGCACTAGACAAGGATTTGGAATTTTTGTTGATTTATGGGAGTCAGAATGGGAAACTAATGTATCATCAATAAGCTTAGCGGCAAGTATTGGGTGGTTAGTTAATGGCTTGGCTGCTCCCATTATTGGTCAATTGTCCGATAAATATGGCCCTAAAATTATTCTTATATTTTCAGCCATAATAATATCTTTGTCTTCTATTTTAGTAGCAACATCATTTAATGTGATAACTTTATCTATTTATTATGGATTTCTTATTTCATTTGCAACAGCTACTGGAGGTCCAGTAGGAATCCTTTTATCAAAATGGTTTGCAAAAAAAAGAGGAGTTGCTATGGGTGCAGTAATGGCAGGAGGATCTATAGGAAGTTTATTTTTCATCCCATTATTAACTTTTATAACTCTAAACTATAGTTGGCAATTAGCATGGATCATAATGGGGCTATTTGGATTAATTTTTGTAGTTCCATTATTTATTATTGTTCTTAAGAATGATCCAAGAGAGTTAGATAATGAAATATTAATATCAGATAACTTAGATTCAGATATAGACGAAAATGGTCCACTATGGGTGGATAATTGGTCTGCAGCATATAATTCAAAACCAATGTGGCAACTTTCTATAGGATATTTTGTTTGTGGCATTACCACAGCATCTATTTCTGTTCATTTTATAAACTGGGCAATTTCTGAAAACATATCTGCTTCAGAAGCAGCATTCTCCTTTGGAGTTTTAAGCGCGGTTAATGGAATTTCTGTATTTTGTTCTGGATATTTTTCAGATATGTTTCAAAGAAGATATATTTTAGCGATGGTGTACTTTGTTAGAGGCTTAGCTTTCTTATGTTTATTGCTACTTTCTGGACAAATTGCATTGTGGGCTTTTGCCATCATAGGAGGAATGTCTTGGTTAGCTACTGTTCCATTAACTACTGCATTAACATCTGAAATTTATGGTTACAAAAAGTTAGGCTCATTAGTAGGACTAATAAATATGTCTCATCAAATAGGAGGAGCTGGATCTGTTATTTTATTTGGAATGGCTTATGATTATTACGGCGATTATGATTTAGGCCTTTGGGTGGGAGTAATTTCATTAATAATAGCAACGATTGCATCATTTACTATAAGAGAAAAGAAGTTTTCTTCTAGATTCTATAATAAAATTTCTGAGAACATCGTCTAATGTTTTTAGAAATTAAGGGGCAACAATCTATTAGGAATCATCATGGTGATTCTATTAATCCTGAATTTGCAGAGTGGGTAGTGGATTTTATTTCAAGCTTTTCAAATAACTTTTGGATATCAGTATTTACAATTGGATTCTTAATTATTTTTATTTTATTTATATCCATTTTGGTGATTTCAAAAAAAAATAGGCGGTAAAAATAGACTATGAATCTTTTTTACTTTTTGAAATTACTCTAATCAATCTTCTTAATGTTATAGTCCAACCAATTAATGCACTTAATGCTATAGAAAGCGGTTCTCCAGGTACCCCTTTTCTCCAGTCTTCAACCTCTTTTATTGAATCAAACAAAATAAATTTATATAGTTCTTCAATTGATCCAACAAGGGCAACGATAGTTATTAAGCCAAAAAATATTGTACCGGCAAATACAAGCATCTTGAAAATTATATCTGTAGATGGATCTTGTTTCATATTAGATTCATTTTTAGATTGCAATCTTGCATGAACTAGAAAAATTATTCCACTTATTATTGCAGTCGTTATTCCTGTAAATAAGCTAGCTTCAACACTTCCATTAAACATCTGAACCATTGTTTCACTATCGTTTGAGCTATACGATTCTATTTGAAAGCTAAAGCTATTTCCAAAAACTGTTGCAAATATTCCTTGGAGAATCCTAGAAATTCCTGCTAAGCAAAAAACCCCTCCTGAAATTAATCTCACAAAATAGAAATAGCCATTTAATGAGATATCGAAACTAATCTTAACTCCAGTGTTTTTAAAAGCATAACCAATTAAGAAAATTATTCCACTTACTATTAATATTGCAAAAAGAATCCCTATTGCAACTCCAATAAAATCAAACATTTATCCTCCATTTAATTGAGTTATGTTATCGAAAGTTTATACTAAGAGGTAATTAATTTGAATTGAGATATAATTGTTTTTATTATAGTTTAAGATGGCTAATGAAAAAAAATATTAAAGTTTTAGAAGATAAAAACAGGGTTATTGATCCTTGGGAAGACTACATAAATCATAATTATGAAAATTTGAGTACCTTTCAAAAAATTCTAAGACCCATAATAATATTTTCTATTGCAACTTTTGTATTAATTTTTATAATAGGTTTCCTTTTAGTTAAAACTGGTCAATGGTGAGCAAATCATAGATATCTTAACTCTGAATATAATAATTTTTCTTTTTAGTGCCTTAGCTACGGTAGTATTTGGATCATATTTAGCGAAATATGGTGATGTATTGGCTTCTATTACTGGATTAGGAAGATTATTCGTTGGAAGTATACTTGTAGCTTTGGCTACTTCTTTACCTGAACTTTCTGCTAATATTTCTGCTGTATTACTTGATCCACCAAATCCGGCACTTGCCTTAGGAGATATTTTAGGATCAAATATGGTAAATATGCTAATATTCGGTGCAGTAGCTCTATTTTTTGGTGGTAAAACTGTTATTGATCAAATTTCTAGCAGTCAAATTTACTTGGCATCTTTATCAATTTTTATGACTATAGTTGTTCTTATTGTTGCATTCATTAACTTTTCTTACTCATTTTTCAATATTGGATTATCCTCACTTATAATTATTGTCTTTTATGTAATAGGATTAAGGGTTACTTACAGTTTGAAACCGCAAGAAGAAGATGAAGAAGATGATTCTGGAATTTCTACTATGAAGGCTTGGACTTACTTTATTTTGATTTCAATAGGAGTTATATTTTCAGGATATTTCCTGGCTTATAGTGTAGATAACATATCTCATGAAACAGGAGTTGCCTCAAGTACACTTGGAATCATTGTTTCTTCACTAGTTACATCAATGCCTGAAGCATCATCTTTTATTGCCTCAGTTAGACTAAAGGCTGCGGATCTAGGCGTTGCTGGATTATTTGGCAGTTGTGTATTTAATGTAACTATAATTTTCTATACAGATATATTCTATTCAGGAAATATTGTGCAACAGTTTGAAAATTCTCACATCATAGCTACTATCACTGGATTGTTACTTATTTCTCTAGCAGGTCTTACAGTTTTCCTCAAATCAAGAGCTAAGGGCCTGATAATAAACTCTACACTTTTTTCTATAGTTTTGGTTTATGCAGTTGGAATAATGCTAATAACTACTTAGATAGTAAAATCAATAATTCCTCTTCCATCTTTTCCAGATTCTAAGTCTTCATAAGCTTCATTGATTTTTTCAAGGGGATATTTTCTTTCTATAACTGAATTTATGTCAATTTTTCCTGATCTGTAAAAATCAATTATTCTTTCAAAGGTAACATGAGGGGATACAGAGCCATAATATGATCCTAATAAAGTTTTATGATCCCTTACCAAGTCTACTAGATCAATATTTGCCTTCGCTCCAATAGGAGCTAATCCAATAAGAACTCCAGTTCCTCCTTTTTTTAATGATCCCATCATTTGTTCAGTTGTAATAGGGCTTCCAAATGCATCAAATCCAAAATCTACTCCTTGACCATTAGTTAGTTCTAAAATTTTATCAACAGCATTTTCATTTTTTGAATTTATAGTATGAGTAGCGCCAAATTTATAGCTAAACTCTAGTTTGCTATCCAAAATATCAACAGCTATAATTTTCGAGGAATTCATCAAACTTCCACCTAAGATACTATTAAGTCCTACTCCTCCTGTTCCAAAAACTGCAATAGTAGCTCCAGGGAAAATATCTTTTTGATTTATTACTCCACCAATACCTGTTGTTACAGAACAACCGATTAAGCATGCAACCTCTATTGGTACATCATCATCAATTTTATAACATGCATTTTCAGGAATAATTATTTCTTCTGCAAAGACACCTAATTTTGCCATTTGATGAATATCATTATTATCTTCATCAGTTAGTCTGAAGGTTCCATCATATTGTTTCGTACCAGTTAGTCTATTTGTGTCGCATAAATTACCTAAGCCTGTTCTGCATGACACACAAGAGCCACAACTAGCAACAAAAGATAAAATACATCTATCTCCTTTGGTTACAGATTGAACATTTTCTCCTATATCTTCAACTATTCCTGCTCCTTCGTGACCAACTACTATAGGCATAGGAAAAGCAGTTTCCCCTTTCATAATATGGTGATCAGATGCACAAACTCCTGCAGCCAACATCTTAACTTTTACTTCATTACTTTTAGGAGATTCTTGATTTAGATCTTTGATAAGCATAGGCTTATTTGCTTCGTATAAAACTGCAGCTTTTACCATTAATACTTCCTTATTTTTCTTTTATTTTCACGAAAATAAAACTTAAAATTGCAATAACTAAGAGTAATTCTACTATATTGAATGCAATATTATAAGATTGATATTTATCAAAAATAATTCCTGAAAAAATTGGTCCTATAATAATAGGTATTGCAATAGGAAAATTTAGAGCACCAAATATAGAGGAGTATCTCTTTAGACCAAATAATTCTGTTGTAACAGCAGGACCTAGTACTCCCATGGCACCTATTCCAAAACCCATAAATGAAGATCCAATCCACAATAAGATTTCATTATTAGAAAGAACAAATTGAATCCCTATCATTTGGAAAATTACAACAATTATAAAAATAAATCTAGAAGGTATATAGTCACTTAAATAACCACTTATAAGCTTACTTAGAACAGCAAAAATTCCAAAAGCAGACATCATAGATGATGCTAATGTTGTACTAATTCCTTGTGAAACAAAATGTGGCACTAATTGAATAACTACGGTTGTTCTAGCAAATTGTTGTAATGTTAATCCAATAGCTAAAAACCAAAAAGCATTTGTTTTCATAGCTTCTGATAATTCAAAATCAGATTTATTATTTACAGATTTATATTTACTCGAAGATTTATCAGAAAAATCTAAATTTTTATCATCTCTTATAAATATTATTACAAGAATTAAGACTATAAAGGTTGAAGCTCCTAGAACATAAAAGGCAGATCGCCATCCTGAAGAAAGAATTAGGAAAGTAGCTATTGGAACAGAAATAACCGCTGAAAAATTATTTCCAGCCATAGTAAATCCAATCATTCTACCTCGAATTTTAGGGAACCAAAGTCCCATTAGTTTTCCAAGCGGAAGTTGAGTTGCACCAGGTATCCCGACATAAAGCAAAATACTAGATAAATAAAGTTGCCATAATTCGTTCATTGAACCTCTTATAAAGAATCCAATGCTGATTATTAGTAGAGAATAAGCCATGATTTTCATAGATCCAAATCTATCCAAAAATCTACCTGCAAAAGGAGCAATAAAAGAACTAGCTATTCCTAGAGAAAGAGATAAATTTATTTCTGTTCTTGACCATCCAAATTCTTCTTCTAGAGGAATAACAAATGCTTGAAAAGCATATTGAATCAAACCTATTGAAGTACCTACTGATAGAAATGTTGTGGTTGCAATATACCATCTTCTATACTGTGGTTTGAGTATCGATAGACTCATTCTCTTAGGATTAGATCTTCTTTGATTGTCACACCTAATCCAGGCTTATCAGGGACCTCAATCTTTCCGTCTATAACGTCTAATTTTTCATTAAAAATATAAAATTTATTCTTGTAGCTACTAAGCGGAGGGTCGTTTAGCATTTCACAAAAGGGAGCATTCTCCCAACTTGATAGTAAGTGCATATGAGCGACAACTCCTATATCTCCGCCTCCATGATGTGGAACAATTTCTTTATTTGATGTTAGAGATAACTCTCCAATTTCTATTAATGGGGTTATGCCGCCTAGAACCATAGATTCTGGTTGTAATACATCATATGTGTTTTTTTCTACCATGTGATAAAAGTCAGCAACAACTGTATTATTTTCTCCTCCAGCAATTTTTGTTTTATTCATTGCAACTAATTCTGATAATTCTTCGTAGTTAAATCTAGGTCTAGGTTCTTCTAACCAGTAGCAACCTAAATCACTCATAGCTTCGTTCATTTTTTTTGCTCTATCAAAATCCCAAATAACACCTGGTTGCCAAGGGTAGCTCGATTGTGCCTGGTTAGCATCTACTAGAATTTCAATTTCACCTGAAGTCTTCTCAACTATTTTTTCAATTGTCTCTATATCTTTATCTGCTTCATAATGATGAAGCCTAACTTTTATAACCTTCCATCCCTCTTGTTGAATAGATTTTGCCATTTCAGCTCTTTCATTTGGTTCTGATAAAATAACAAAGCTTGAATAGGGAATAAGATAATCTTTTTTTCTTCCTAGAATATTTGAAATAGATTTATTCTCTATTTTGCCCTTTAAATCCCATAGGGCTATGTCTATACCTGCTAGTCCGTTATAAGGAATATTTCTACATTGATAGATTAGGTACTTAAAGTGGTCAATTACATCTACTGGATTTTTTCCCACTAAATATTCTTTTGCACTACTTAAAATACTTTTATCACATCCAGGTCCAATTCCAATGTCACCATTTTCTAATTCAATCTCAGTGAATTCGGTGCCACCAATTGTTGATTTAACAGTACTACCTGGACTCCAAGCGGGCTCTACATCGCCCAAATAATCTATTAATTTGGTTTTTGAAACTCTTAAGTCTTTAATTTTCATATTTTCCTCTGTACAAACCTTTTTTATATTGGATATGATAATTTTCAAATGTTATATAAATAACCAATAGTAAACTATACTCAAATGGGGCATAATCATGAAAATTAAATCAATTGAAGCCTTTGCCATAGACTTAAAGCCTAATATAAAAACTAAACCTCGAGTACCCAAGTCAAAAGACCCCTATGATACTAGAGGAATGGTAAGTCCAATGAACAGATATCCTGGTATTCCTAGATCTGAATGGAGTGCAGGATGGAAAAGGACAGCTTGTATTGTAAAAGGTGAAGATGGAACCTGGGGATTTGGTTTTACTCTTTATTCAGGAGTAACTGAATCAATAATCAATGATCACCTTGCAAAAATTCTTGTTGGAAAAGATTGTATGTCTACTGAAATGTTGTGGGACATAATGCAACAATCAACTATCCCCTATGGAACATCTGGGTTATCAAGTTTTGCTATTAGTGCAGTTGATAATGCAATTTGGGATCTTAAGGGAAAGGTTTTACAAAGGCCCGTTTATGAAATCATTGGAGGCCCACAAAAAGAAAAGATATTTTGTTATGCAAGTAATACGGAATTTAGTTATGGAACAAAAAATAGTATTGACTGGTTTTTAGAATTAGGATTTAAGGCAGTTAAGTTGTTCTTAAGGGAGGGACCAGAAAGTAATCTTGAGGGAATTAATAGGGCAGAAGCATTAGTTGCTTCTACAAGAGAACAAGTTGGAGACGATATTGAGATAGCAGTTGATGCATGGATGTCCTTAAATAATGAATATGCAGTTAGGCTTGCAGAGGCATTAAGGCCTTATAGAATTAAGTGGTTAGAGGACTATTTGAACCCTGAAAATCTTGATGGCTATCAAAACTTAAGAAATAGAATTCCTTGGCAAACTCTTGCTACTGGTGAACATTGGTATTCTATTTATCCTTTTGCAGTTGCTGCAAGCAAGGGAATAGTTGATATATTTCAGCCAGATCTTAATTGGGTTGGAGGAATAACAGCAGGAATAAAGATATGTCATATAGCAGAAGCTCATGGATTATCCGTTATTCCTCATGCAAGTACAAATTATCCTTATGGGCAACATCTTGCATTTTCTATGCCAGCTGTTCCATGGGCTGAAAGATCTGAAGGAGTTGCTCCTCCAGGGGTACCTTTAGAAGAGATGGTTTTGTTACCTGGAACACCTGTTATAAAAAATGGATATATAATTCCTTCTGATGCTCCTGGTTTTGGATTAGAAATAACAGAAGAGTGGTTAAGAGATAGAGCAGTATAAAAATAAATTTTAAAAAATTATGATATCTTTCTTAACTAACTTATTTATTTAAAAATAATTATGAAGGGTTAAAAATATGAATAAAATAAAAGAGAACTTAAGAGCTGGAAAAACAGTTGTTGGGACAGCTGGATCTCCATGGGTTGAGAATATGAGTATGTTGGCTGATACCGATTTAGACTTCATTCTTTTTGATACACAACATTCACCATATATGGTAAAAGAATTTATCCCAGCTATTGCATCTATGGCAGGTAAAAATGCTGCCCCAATGGTTAGAGTTAGTGCAAATCAACCAGACTTAATCTGTTTTGCATTAGACGCAGGGGCAAGAGGAATAGTTGTTCCTATGGTAAACACCAAAGAAGAAGCAGAAGCTATGGTAAGAGCATGCAAATATGCTCCTTTAGGGGATAGAAGTAACGCAGGAATTAGAGGAGATTGGGGTATAGATATTGCAGAGTATACAACAAAAGAAAGATATCGAGAATATCTTGATATGTATAACGATGAGGTTGTAATTGCTCCAATGATAGAAACTCAACAAGCTATTGATAATATTGATGAAATTTTATCAGTCGATGGTGTAGATGTTTTATTAATTGGACCTTCCGATCTTTCTATAGAACTTGGTGTTTCTTTAGATTTTGAAGGTAGTGTATATGAAGAAAAAGGATTAGATATTATTGCTGAAGCTTGTAAGAAACATGGTGTTGTTCCTGGTATGTATTTTATCCCTCCAACTATGGATCCTAATTTCTTCGTTGAAAAAGGCTATAAATTCTTTACAATGCCATGGGGAACTTGGGCAAATAAAGGAATAAATAACGGATTAAGTTCTATCAATCGAAAATAATCCTTAAGATTAAGAATACATAAATGTATAAACCTGTACTCTTATCAATCAGTCAATAGATCGATAAGAGTATAGAATTGATGTTGGTGATACTTTTTACCAACAATTTATGCAGTCTTTTTACGAATATAATTTATCTGATAATCTAAACAAATCATTAAAAGCTTTAGGTTTTAAAAATCCCACTGAGATTCAATCTAAAACTATTCCTATTGCCTTGAAGCGTCATGATATTCTTGCCAGTGCTGAGACTGGTTCAGGGAAAACAGCAGCGTATCTTATACCTTTAATTCATCATATTTCTACATTAGGAAATATTTCAGGATTAATATTAACTCCAACTAGAGAATTAGCTCAACAAGTTACTGATGTTTCGAAATCTCTTGTTGGCTATAAGAGTAAAATAGAAACGGCATTAATTGTTGGCGGAGCCAGTATGAATAATCAGCTTAGACAACTTAAGAAAAGGCCTAAAATTATAGTAGGAACTCCAGGAAGAATAAATGACCATCTAGAAAAAAGAACTCTAAACCTTAAGTATTTTAATTTCTTTGTTCTTGATGAAGCTGACAGAATGCTTGATATGGGCTTTGAAGATCAAGTAGAAAAGATCATTAGATTTTTGCCTTCCAAAAGACAAACATTATTATTTTCAGCGACTCTTCCAAAAGAAATAATTAAATTATCTTCAAAATATTTAAATAATCCTAAAAGAGCAGACGTAAAAGAAAATAACGTAATAAAAACTCAGATAAAACAAAAAATACTAAATACTAAAACTGAGCTCAAATATAATCAATTAGTTGATGAAATAGCACTTAGAAAAGGTTCAATACTTATATTTGTAAGAACAAAATATTCAACAGAAAAATTGAAAAAACGTCTTATGAAAGATACTGTTAAAAGCTCAGCACTTCATGGAGATCTTAGGCAAAATAAAAGAAGTAGAATATTGAAAGATTTTAGAGATGATAAATTTAGAATATTAATCGCTACAGATATTGCTTCAAGAGGCCTAGATGTACCTCATATAGAACATGTAATAAATTATGATTTACCACAAGTTCCTGAAGATTTCATACATAGAATTGGAAGAACAGCTAGAGCAGGCTCAGTGGGAGAAGCTGTAAGCTTTATTACTCCTAATGATAAAAGAATGTGGAAATCTATAGAAAATCTAATGGAAGAATTAAAGAATCCTGAGCAAGTTCCAGATAATAAAAAAGTAGGTCAAAAAGAATTTAAGAAAAGAAACAGGAACAGAAAAAGAAATTCTAAATCAAGAAAATATTATCAAAAATCCAGAAAATGATATTTTGGTACCCCGTACCGGATTTGAACCGGTGATCTCCTGCGTGAAAGGCAGGCGTGTTAGGCCACTACACCAACGGGGCATACGTTATGGGTAAACAGGTAAGGCACCTATTCCCAAAGTTTCTTCAAAACCTTGCATTAGATTCATGTTTTGAATTGCGGCTCCTGCTGAACCCTTAACCAAATTATCTAGAGCACTAATTACTACCAAAGTGTTAGTATCCTTTCTAACATAAGGATACAAATAAACAAAATTAGAACCCCAAGTATGCTTTGTTGCAGGAGGTTCACTTACTATTTTAATGAATGGTTCGTTTTTGTAAAATTCTTTATATAGCTCAACTACTTCATTTTCACCTAAATCTTTTTTCAAAGATCCATAATTAGTGCCTAAAATCCCTCTTGTCATAGATACTAAATGAGGTGTGAATAAAACTTTTACTTTATTTTCACCTAATAAATTAAGTTCTTGAGCTATTTCAGGTTGATGCCTGTGCCCCTTAGTTCCATAAGCGGCGCAATTATCATTTAGTTCTGAAAACCCAAAAGCTTCTTTAGCTGTTCTTCCTGCACCAGAAATTCCAGTTTTTGAATCTACTATAATTAATTCTTCCACTAAATCATTTTGTACTGCTGGAGCCATAGATAGTATTCCGCCTGTAGGAAAACATCCTGGATTGGCTACTAATTTACTATTTTTGATTTCGTTTCTATGTAGTTCCGGTAATCCATAGGTTGCTTGAGAAATTAATTCTGGCTTTGGATGCTTGATATCATACCACTCTTCATATGTATCGAGATCCTTTAGTCTAAAATCGGCTGATATATCAATTGAAGGAATACCACTATCAACATATTGAGATAGTTTTTCAGCGCTTGCTGCGTGGGGTAATGCTGAAAATACGAAGTCAACATTATCGCTAAGTTCTTCTTGTATTTTTATATTTATTTTTTCAAGATGAGGAAAAACTTCATCAAGATATTTCCCAGCCTTACTTCTTCCAGTTGCTGAAACTAGATTTAATTCTGGATGAGAATATACAAGCCTAGCAATTTCAGAACCTGCATATCCAGTTATATTTATGATGCCAACGTTTAACATTACTATTTTTTTTTTGTAAAACTTAATCTTATCTTAAATTCTCATAGTATTTTACATAAATAATTTCTCGAGAAAGAGTAAAAACACTCTGTGCTATGGTTTATTAGCCTTGAATGGTTTTTTTCTATTTGGATAACAAGTTCGACATATATTGCATTTTGTTCCATCACATCCTTTAGCAGTACAGTGAGATCTGCCATAGAATATAATCTGTAAATGAAGTTTATTCCAACTTTTTTTAGGGAAAATCTTTTTTAAGTCATTCTCAGTCTGTATGACATTTTTACCATTAGTAAGTCCCCATCTTTGCGCTAAACGATGTATATGGGTATCCACAGGAAAGGCTGGATGACCAAATCCTTGTGACATTACGACACTTGCCGTTTTATGACCAACTCCGGGTAATTTTTCTAGCTCTAAAAAACTTTCAGGAACTTTTTTATTATGTCTTTCTACAATTATTCTTGAAAGCTTAGAAATATTTTTTGATTTTTGTGGTGCTAAACCGCAAGATCGAATTATAGAAAAAATTTTTTCTGTTGGTAATTTCATCATTTGTTCAGGATTATTTGCTTTCGAAAAAAGATTTGGAGTTACCTTATTAACTCGTTCATCTGTACACTGAGCACTTAATAATACTGCGATTAGTAGCTCAAATTTATTTTCATGATTTAAGGGAATAGGTACTTCTGGATATATCTTATCTAGTTCAGTGGTTATAAAAAAAGCTCTATCTTTTTTTAGCATAATAATTTCTTCCTAGAGTTATTTTTCTCTATCCTTAGAACTTATAGCTAAATTAATTAAGGAATCTTTATAAATATTATTATTTTTCAAAGAGGATATATTTTCTATAGATCTGTCAATAAGTTTTGAAGCTTCTAATTTAGCTTCTTCAACATATCCTTCTTTAGTAATTTTTTTTACTAAAATATCAACTTCTTCATTCCTGTTTTCTTCCTTTAATTCAAACAGATTTATAACTTCTTTTTTTATTTTCTCATTTTTTTTACTTGCAATTATAGATGGTAATGTCATTACTCCGTTTTTTAGGTCATTTCCTACGGGTTTCCCCATTTTTTTCTCATCTCCTTCAAAATCTAAAGCATCATCATAGATTTGAAATCCTAATCCTAGGTTTTTTCCGAATTGATAAACATTATTTATATCTTCTTCTAGAGCTCCTCCTAGTAATGCTCCACTCATTGATGATGTAGCAAAAAGAGATCCTGTTTTCTTAAAAATAATATCTAAGTAGTTATTGATATCTAATTCAATATTAAATTTATTTTCAATTTCTTTTAATTGTCCCTTTGCAAGATCTGAAATAGTGGATGCAAATTGTTTTATTAGTCTTATAGATTGTGTATCACAAACATATTCAGCACTTGTTGCAAAAAGAAAATCACCAACTAAAACTGCTATGTGGGGTCCCCATATATTCGATGCAGTTTTTTCACCTCTTCGAGTATCAGCAAAGTCTACTGTATCATCATGAACGAGCGTAGCAATATGCAGAAGCTCAACTGCAGTAGACATTTTTATAACTTTTTCATCTACATCTTCTTGCCATAATTTTGAACAAACTATTGTTAGAGCAGGTCTTAGTTGTTTACCAGGAATACTAAGTACGTGATCAATAATGTTCTCATTTAAGTTTGATTGAGAAGTATGACTTTCAGAAATTTTATTTAATTCAAGCATTACCATTAGTAATTCATTATTTGATAACGAAACTAATTGATTACTACTCATCTAACATCATCCCATTTTCTTGTAGCACTTTTTCTTCCTCTAATTTTTCGAATAATGGAGTTGGTTTATCAAACTTATCTCCTGAAATTGGAAGTATTAAGTTCCAATTATTTTTTTTCTCATTAAATATTACTTTTTGAAGCCTTACGGCTGAGTTTGGAAGAAAAGGTTCAAGCATGGAGCTTAAAGCGCTTATTATAATCATTGATTGACCTAAAACTTCACCTGCAGATTTTTTATCTTCCTTTATTTTTTTCCAAGGCTCATTTTTGTCTAAATATTGATTCCCAAATCTAGCTAAATTCATTAATTTATTTAAGCTTTCTCTAAATTTTCTTTTTGAAATTGATTCACCGACTTCTTCTAAGGCTTTTTCTGACTTTTCAATTATTTCTTTTGTTTCTGATGAGTTTGTATCAAAATATGGAACTTCTCCATCAAAATTTCTATGAGACATTGTTAATACTCTATGTATAAAGTTTCCAAGAGTCGCAACAAGTTCATTATTATTTGAAGCTACATATCCTTCCCATGTAAAATCTGAGTCAGAGGTTTCAGGCATTATTGAAGTTAGATAATATCTTAATGAATCAGAGGAGTATTTTTCTAGAAAATCTGGCAACCAAACTGCCCAATTACTACTCTTAGAAAATTCCCTTCCTGCGAAATTAAGATATTCATTTGCTACAACATCTGTTGGCAAGTTTTTGTCTCCAATTCCCAGTAATATAGCCGGCAAAATTATAGTATGGAATGGAATATTATCTTTGCCTTGAAAATAATAAGATTCTGAATCTTCATTTTCCCAAAAATCCTTCCATTGATCAGGATTTTCAGTTTTACTAAAGAGCTCAACGGTAGCAGTTAGATAGCCTAATACAGCTTCAAACCAAACATATATTTTTTTATCATCCCATCCTTCAACGGGAATATCAATACCCCATGATAAATCTCTAGTTATTGCTCTATCTCTTAGCCCTTCATTTATAAATGATAGACTTTGGTTTTTGACATTTTGTCTCCATCCTTCTCTTGTATTTATCCATTTTTTTATTTTTGATTCCATTTGACTTAACTTAAGAAAATAATGAGAAGTTTTTCTAAATTCAGGTATTGATCCATCTCTTTTTGATCTAATATTTTTTAGATCACTTGGATCAAGAGTTTTGCCACATTTTTCGCATTGATCTCCTCGAGCCCTTTCATTATCTCCGCAAGGACATACACCTTCAACTAATCTATCGCTCAGAAATATATTTTCAGTAATTGAATAAGGCATTAGCTGTTCTCTAATTTCTAGTAATTCTTTAGCTAACAAATCAGAAAATATATTCTTTACAATTTCCATGTGATTATCGGTATGTGTATTTGTATATAAATCATACTGAAAATTCATATCTTTTAAGCTTCTAGACCATATGTCATGATATTTTGAAGAGATTTCTTCAGGTGAAACTCCTAAATCATTTGCTAAAAGCGTTACAGGTGTTCCATGCATATCAGAACCTGAAACCATAGCCACATTATTACCAATTAATCTGTTGTATCTTGCAAAAATATCTGCAGGAATACTCATCCCTGCTATATGCCCAAGATGAGGTGGACCATTTACATAAGGCCAAGCAACACAAACTAATATATTTTTTTGTTTATTTACCATTTTGATTTTTTATATCCAGCCATCTGTCATAAAAAAAGCTTTTTTTAGTTTTAGTTAATTCAGACAATAAGTCTAGTAATTTTTTACCTTTAATACCTTTTTCATACCCATCAATTAAAATTTTATCGTATTTCTTAGTAAATGAATTGCTAATTTTATTATTTTCATTCTTGAAAATAATTACGAACTCTCCTTTTTCATTACTGAATTTCTTGATTGCATCATCTACATGACCTTGAAATATAGTCTCATAAATTTTAGTCATTTCTTTTGCAACAAATATTTCACTAATATTCAACTTATCTCTAATGAATCTAAATGTATTTATAATTCTTCTTGGAGATTCAAATATAACAATAGGATTATTAGAATTCGAAAATTGTTCTAAGTAGCTCAACTTTTGTTTATCATTTTTGGGTAAAAAACCTAAAAATGAAAATCCAATTGATTCCAGTCCAGATACTGAAAAAGCTGATGTTACTGAAGATACACCAGGAATTGGAATAATTTCGTGATTATTCTCTCTTGCTATTTTTACAAATTCTCCAGCAGGATCAGAAACACCTGGTGATCCTGCATCTGTCAAGAAACCTATATCATTATTGGAGATTAGTTTTTCAAATTTATTTTTGTTTAGTTCTTTTTTTGAAGTGTATATTGGTATTAATAAGGTAGAAATATCAAACTTTTTCATCAGTTTGCTACTTATTCTTGTATCTTCAGAAAAAACATAATCTAAATTTTTCAATATACCTATAGCTCTAATAGTGATATCCTCTAAGTTACCTATAGGAGAACCAATTATGTATAGTTTAGACAAAATTTAGTTCTTGATTTGATTAATTAATTTTTCTACTGCTGCATTGTGTTGGTCATCTGCATGATAGGATGATCTAACTAAAGGCCCAGCTGCTACATGACTAAATCCCATTTCAAGTCCTATATTTTGAAATTCAGTAAACTCTCTGGGGTTATAGAATTTTATAATAGGGTGATGTTTTTTAGATGGTCTGAGATATTGCCCTATAGTCAATAAATCGCATTGATGATCTATTAAGTCTTTCATTGTTTCTATAACTTCATCTTTAGTCTCTCCAAGACCAACCATCATTCCAGACTTAGTTGGAAGATCAGGTTTGATTTGTTTTGAATTTAAAAGAAAATTTAAGGAAAGATCATAATTACCCTTTGGTCTAACTTTCTTAAAGACTCTTCTAACAGTTTCGATATTATGATTCATGACATGAGGTCCTGCATTAATAACATTCTTTATTAAGTTAACGGAACCATTGAAATCAGGTGTTAGCACCTCTACTTTTATATTTGGAGAAAGTTTTTTTATTTCACTAATTGTTTTTGCAAATATTTCTGATCCAGCATCTTCAAGATCGTCTCTGTCAACTGATGTTATAACAACGTAGTTAAGCTCCATTTGTTTTATAGTCATTGCTACCCTGAACGGTTCTGTTTTATCAACAAAGCCAGGCCATCCAGTTTTTACATTACAATATGAGCAAGCTCTAGTACATGTATCCCCTAGAATCATAAATGTTGCAGTTTTTCTATCCCAGCAATCAGCTATATTAGGACAAGCAGCCTCTTCACAAACTGTATTTAGCGATGCTTTTGAAAATTTCTCTTTTAGTTCATGGAAATTTTCCCCAGCAGGAAACTTTACCTTAAACCAATCTGGTAACTTTCGTTTTACTTTTACTTTCTGTTGCATAATGATGATTCTTTTTACAATTAAATATTATCAGCAATCTAAAATTGTTAGAATCTAATATATGGGCAAAAGAAGAAAAAAGAATATTTATTCTGGACCAAATATAACAGAAAAACATAATTTTCAGCTTGATCAGTCGCTAAAACTTTCCATAGTTGAGTATGATGAAATGGGTGTTGGTAAGGCATTTGTTAAGGATGCTCCAGTGATTGTATTTAATTCAATCATAGGAGAAGAAATTGAGGCATCAATTTTAAAAATATATCCAGAAAAAGTTATAGCAAAGTTAGTTAAAATAATTAAGAAATCTTCAGACAGAATTGATCCTGATTGTATTTTTTTTGGAGAATGTACAGGTTGTCAGTGGTTACACTTAAGATATGAAAAACAATTGAAATTGAAGCAAGATATTGTTGCTGATAACTTAATTCGCCAGAAAGTAGAAGTAAGTGATTTATCCGAAACAATCTCATCTAATAAAAAAATTTATTATAGAAATCATGGAAGATTTACCGTTAGAAAGAAAGAATTAAGAGAAGAAATTGGATTTGTAAATTTTCTAGAAAGAAAATGGGTAAAAATAGACCACTGTAGAATTATGAATGAAACAATTAATGAAAAAATTAAAATTTTATCAGGTAATTTATCTGATAAAACACAAGTTAGTATAAGAGCTTCAGATGAAACATCTTCTTATTTGATACAACCTAAATTTATAGATGTAGATTTTGAAACTGGTCAAAAATATTATACTGAAAAAATATTTGATAATGAATATCAGGTAGCTAGCCCAAGTTTTTTTCAAGTAAATATTTCTCAGGTGGAAAATATATTTTCAGAATTATTAGATCAAAATATATTTTCAAAACAACATACTGTTCTCGATGCATATTGTGGAGTAGGGACATTCACTTGTTTGATAGCTCCCTATGTAAAAAAAATAGTAGGAATAGAAGAATCTTTTTCAGCAGTACAAGATGCTAAGGAAAATTCTAAAAAATTCTCAAACATTGAATATTTACTTGGAAAAACTGAAGATATTTTAGAATCATATACTGAAAATATTGATGTTCTTATTTTAGATCCTCCTAGAATTGGTTGCGATGAAAAAGTGATTAAAATAATTAAAGATATTAAGCCAAAAAAAATTATACTAATATCTTGTTCTCCTGAAAATTTTGCAATTGATATTTCCAGATTGATTGATGATAATATTTTTAATTTATCAAGAGTAATTCCTTTCGATATGTTTCCTCAAACAAGGCATGTTGAAGTTATAGGGATTTTGGATTTAGTAAATGAATGATCTGATTTTTGCTAGCACCTCTCCTAGGAGGAAAGAATTATTATTACAAATATCTAAAAGATTTAAGTTTAGATCTCCTGATTTTCAAGAGAAAAAAATAAATGACATGTCTTCTTTAGAAATTTCAAAATTTAACTCTGAAAATAAAGCCATGAGTATTTCAAAGATTCTAAGAAGTGATTTTATATTTGGCGCTGATACTGTCATTAGTATAAATAATGAAACAATTGAGAAACCCATTAATGATGATGATGCTATGAATATTCTATTGAAACTTAGAAACTCTTTTCATGAGGTAATTACTAATATTTCAGTTGTTAAGAATGAAAAAATAATCTTTTCAGAAAAAAAAATTTCATTAGTCAAAACTACTAATATTTCAGCTGATAAAATAAAAGAATATATTGATACTGGTTATTATAAAGATAAAGCTGGTGGGTATGGCATACAAAATAAAAAATTTGATTTCATAAAATGTTTTTATGGTTGTTATGAAAACATTTTAGGTCTCCCGACTTGTTTGATAAAAAGTTTTTTAATGGAGCATGGATTTATAGATAAAATTACATTTTCTAAGTGCTTGAAAGTATAAAATGAATATTTTTGGAATAGGTGGATTTGAACTAGTGATGATTATGATCATTGCTTTATTTATTGTAGGGCCTACAAATTTATTAGTATTTATAAGAAAAACTAGATTAATTTATTCAGAATTTAAGAAACAAAGAGATGAACTTATTTCTGCTGTTGAGCAAACAATTGATGTAGATGATGATATTGAAGAACTCCAAAATCTAAAGGAAAGCTTAAATAACTTATCTGAAAAAACTTCAAAATCAGTTGGTGAGATAAAAAAAGACATAGGAAAAGAATAATTTGCTAACTGAAGATAAGCCTGTAAATATTTTAGATCATTTTAAAGAGATAAAAAAAAGATTAATAAGATACTTTATTTTTCTAACAATCTTTACTGTTAGTTCTTTAATTTTCTTTAAACAAATAATTCAAATATTTATAGAACCAGCAAATAAAATACTCTTAGAAGCAGGAGCCAATGGTCAAATAGTTTTTGGTAGAGTAACAGAAGCATGGGGAGCTGCCGCAAGAGTTTCAATAATTTTAGGCATATCTTTATCAATACCTTTTTTACTTGGAGAAGTAATTTTTTTTCTTAGACCAGGCCTGAGAGGTAAGGAAAAACTTTATATTTATTTACTAATTCCTTTATGTTTTATTTTTTTTATTTCTGGAGCTTTTTTTAGTTATTTTTTTGTGATTCCTAGCGCACTTAATTTTCTTATAACATTTGGTGATGATATAGCTCAACCTATGATAAATATTGGACCGTTAACTGCCTTAATGTTTTCTCTAATGTTTTGGATGGGTATAATTTTTCAAATTCCATTGATAATGTTTTTATTGGGAAGATTAGGAATTATCACTCATAAATCATTAAAGAGATTTAGAAGATGGGTAATTCTTTTAGCTTTTGTACTAGGAGCAATTATAACTCCAACAGTTGATCCTATTACTCAAATAACTGTAGCTTTACCTATGATTCTACTATATGAATTCGGACTTATTTTTATCAGAATAACTGAGCCTGAAAAGAAAACTTTTAGATTTTATATAGGTATTATTTTCTTAGTACTAATAGTCGTTGCATTAATATTATCAGCGATAATAGTGAGGTTCGATAAGTTCAAAATTTTATAAAATTCTTAAACTAATCTTCTTTATCTTCTTCTTTGTTTGATTTGTTTAAGGCTGCTTTAAACTCATTGATAGCTTGACCAACCCCTTTACCCACTTGAGGAAGCTTACCTACACCAAAAAGAACTAAAATTACTAGAACTATAAGAACTAGTTGTAATGGTCCTAAATTTTGAATAAATCCCATATTATTTTTTATTGAATGATATTAATTTAATAGTATCAAATTATTGTAATGACTATATCTAGTATTGCGTAACCGCTTTTATAATTATTATCTACAAGTACGATTTCTAAAATATTTTCTTACTTTTACTAATATATAATTACTTAATTTTTTTTTATTACTAAAACTTGTTCTTTTAAATACGAGATTTTTTTCTTTATCAAGTGATATAGTATCCAACATGTTACTAAGTATATTGGCAAAATTTCAGTTAACTAATAATCCAAAATTAGATTTCTTATCTGGACTAACCGTAGCCCTAGCTCTTGTTCCAGAGGCTATTGCTTTTTCTTTTGTTGCAGGAGTTGAGCCTCTAGTAGGTCTATATGCTGCATTCTTCGTAGGAATTATTACATCTATATTTGGTGGTAGAAGTGGAATGATATCAGGCGCAACTGGAGCTATGGCTGTAGTAATGGTTGCGTTAGTTGCTGTTTATGGAATTCAATATCTTTTTGCAGCTATAATCTTAACTGGAATTATACAAATTATTATTGGTATAGCAAGACTAGGTAAGCTTATAAATATTGTGCCTTCATCGGTAATGATAGGATTTGTAAATGGATTAGCTATAGTAATTTTTTTAAGTCAGATAGGTCAATTTAAGGATCCTAATTTTACATCTCATTCAGATAGTAATCATGCAGCCTATAATGTTTTATTTAACGGAGGCTGGCTTGAAAGTAATCAGCTATTTCTTATGATTATTTTGACATTATTTACCATGGGTATAATTTTTTTCGTTCCAAAATTGCCTAAAATTGGTAAATTGATTCCATCTCCTTTGATATCAATACTTATACTTTCTTTTTTAGTAATTACTCTTAAGATTGATACACCAACAGTTGGAGATTTAGCTTCTGTATCAGGAGGTTTACCAGAATTTAGCATACCTACCGTCCCATATAATCTTGAAACCTTATATATAGTTTTGCCTTTTTCTCTAACTCTTGCTGGAATTGGTCTTATCGAAAGCTTATTAACTTTAACTCTCATAGATGAAATGACTGATACCAAAGGTCGGCCAAATAAAGAATGTTTTGGGCAAGGGCTAAGTAATGTCACGTGTGGTTTTTTTGGAGCTATGGGGGGATGTGCAATGATAGGTCAATCAATGATAAATATCACTTCAGGTGGTAGGGGTAGATTATCTGGGATAGTTGCTGCAATTTCATTATTATGCTTTATACTATTTTTTTCTAGATGGATAGAAATGATTCCTATAGCAGCCCTGACTGGAATTATGATGATGGTTGTTATTGGAACCTTTGCATGGGCATCAATAAAAATAATAAATAAAGTTCCAGCAGGAGATGTGATAGTTATAATTCTAGTCACATCTGTAACTGTCTGGAAGGATCTAGCTATAGCTGTAATAGTTGGAGTTATAGTTTCAAGCTTGATTTATGCTTGGAAGTCATCAAGTTTTATTAATATAAATCAATCCCAAAAAATATCAGATGATGAAAAGATATATAAGCTTAGAGGAAGCTTATTTTTTGGATCAATAAATAAATTTAAGACTTTTATGAATCCAGTTAACTTTGAAGAAAAAGTTATTATTTTAGATTGTTCAGAAGCATGGATATGGGATCAATCATCTCTAGAAATATTAGATAATCTTACAAAAAAATATAAAGAAAATAATAAAGTACTTAGAATATATAACTTAGGTCCTAGCAGCAGTAAGCTTTTAAAAAAATCTGAAAAAACTTATGACATAAATATTTTCTAATGAATCTATTAATTTAACTAGGACTTTATTTCTATAAAAAATTATTTACTATTTGGTAAATATCTCCAAACTGCTATTACTTTTCCTAAAATACTTACATCCTTTGATGGGAAGTACATAGGCTCCATCAAAGGATTTTCTGGCTGAAGTCTAGTTTTATTCCCTTCCTTGAATATTCTTTTAAGAGTAGTTTCATTCTCAGAGTTTATTTTTGCTGCAACCATTTCACCATTTCTTGCATTATGAGATTTTTCAAGAATAATAGTATCTCCGTCACCTATTAGGGCATCAATCATTGAGTAACCATTTACCTTTAGAGCAAATATTTTTTCTTCGATGTGTGAAAAGTTTTCTGGAAGATCAATCATATCTTGATCATCTAGGTTCCATCTTGAATCGTCAATTAAAGGAAAAGGTTGTCCTGCAGTTATGGTGCCTAGAACTGGGACCTTAATGGTATTTGTTTTGTGTTCTGTTTTTAAGCTTATGCTTCTGGATACTTCTGAATCTCTATTCATTAATCCTTTTTCTTGAAGTCTATCTAAATTGTACTTAACCACAGATGTTGATGATATATCACAATTATTTTGAATATCTCTAATGGAGGGAGGATAACCATATTCATCAATATACCCTTCAATAAATTTTAGTATATCTTTTTGTTTATCTGATAAAGGTTTCATAATTGCCATATTATGAAATTAATTGATATTTTAATTATTGTCAAACTTTATGGCTTCTTTTCATGAGGAAGAGCTTCAAAGCTTATACCTTCTATGTTTATTGGTGCTGCTGCATCATCTTCACTAAATCCAAAACCCAAGAAATTAGGAGGAGGAACACTTAAAACTAGTCTTGCAGCCTTTATTTTAGATATTGCTTCTAGCCCACCTATTACTACAACTACTTGACCATCCTGAAGTTGAATATTGCCTGTTTCAAAAATACCTCTTGGCTCTCTGATTGTATTTTTACCATCCTCAATGACACCCCATTCAGTCAAGCCCTGATAATTTGCTGGTAAAATAAATCTCCACTTAGATAAAAGTCCTGTATGAGGTTTTACTGAAATAACAATTTTTGAATTTAAGTCATTGGGATCTCCATGATCGATTTCCCAATTATATACTGGCTGATTGTTCAATTATTTTTCTTATTAATTAACTTTTGAAGTCTTGATTTTTTTCTCGAAGCATTATTTTTATGTATAACTTTTTTCTTGGCCGCTCTATCTAAAACTTTTGAAGTTTCTTTAAAAAGTTTGTTTACTTCTTCAGAATTATCATCTTTTTGAATACTCTCTCTCAATTTTGTAATGGAGGATTTTATAGCAGTCTTAACTGATAGATTTACCTTGTATTTATTCAACTGATTTCTGTGTGTTTTTGTGCTTGGCATTATTTTCCTACTTATTTTATTCTACTAACTTTATACACTCCTGGTGTACTTTCCATTTTACCTAAAAGTCGAATTATTTGACCTAAGTCTCTAGTATAAACCGTTAATTGTATTTTGCATGTGCCATTTTTGTCTTCTTCTTGAGAATTTATTGAATGAATATTAGTTTTTTCACCCCAAACTACATCCGTTATATCTCTTATTAGACCAACTCTATCATATGCTTCAATAACTACAGTTGTAGGTGATAATTCTTTTGAATGACCCCACACAGCAGGTAAAAATCTATTAGTACGCTCGAAGTTTCTCAGTCTGGAGCAGATTATTCTATGAATAACTATCTCATTACTAGAATTTTTATATCCCACTATTTCGTCACCATAAACAACATTGCAACAATTTGCTAATTTTTTATCATTATTGCTTTCTCCTATAATTACAACTGAAGAAACTGAACTAGTTTCCTTAGGATTTTCAATTTGATCATCAGCCAAGTTCATCTTTCTTACAGTTTCTTCTAATTGCTGCTTGTTGATAAGGTCTATAATTTTTTGATTGCTTATGTCACCAGTTCCAACTTTATAAGCAAAGTTTTCGTAGGTATCATTTTCTAGCATATTGGTTAGGACTATTTCACTATCCTCTATGTTTGAAAGTCTAAGAGTTCTCAGGATTTGCTTTTCTCCTCTTTCAATATTTTCATTTCTTTCTCTTCTCTTGAACCATGATTTAACTTTATTTTTAGCATTTGCAGTACTCAAATAACCAAGGTTTTCATTTAACCAATCAAGCTTAGGACCATTTAAGACCTCTGTTTTTTGAATTTGAACAGTATCACCATTATTCAGTTTAGTATTTAGTGGCTTTAATATTCCGTTTATAAAAGATGCTTGGCACGAATGCCCAAGCTCAGTATGAAGGCTATATGCATAGTCTAGAGGAGTAGAGCCTATAGGTAATGTAAAAATATCATTTTTAGGGGAATAAACGATTACTTTGTCAGACAAAATATCATTATTTACAGATTCAAGATAATCACTATCTTCAATTATCTCCTTTTCAAAATCCATCATATCTTTTAGCCAATAAGTATCTTTGCTGAAATTTTCATGTTTACTTCCATCAAAAGAATCTTTATATTTCCAATGTGAAGCAACCCCTTCTTCAGCAAAATTATGCATTTTTTGAGATCTGATTTGGAACTCAATTTTTTGATTACTATCATTCATCACAACTGTATGAAGCGATTGATAGTAATTTTCTTTTGGGGATGCAATATAATCATCGAAAGAACCTGCAATAGGCCTCCATAAGTCATGAATTTTCCCTAAAACAACGTAGCAATCTTCTTTATGTTCGACTATGGCTCTAATAGCAATGAGGTCTTCAATATCAGAGAAATTTCTACCCAATTGTTTATATCTTTGAAGTTTGTTATAGACTGAGTATAAGTTTTTAGGCCTTCCGGTTACTTCAGCTTTAATATTTGAAATTTCCAAATGATGATTTATTTGATCAATCATTTTTTGAGTAGCTATTTCTCTTTCTTCTCTTTTTTGACTAATTAATCTTTTAGTTAATTTAAATTTATCCGGCATTAAGTGCTTGAAGCTTTCATCTTCAAGTCTCCATTTTAGGTCATTCATACCTATTTTTTGAGCTAAAGGAGCATGAATAGATAAAGTCTCTTTTGCTATTTTCTTTCTTTTTTCTAAATCTAAATATTCCAAAGTCTCTACGTTATGAAGTCTATCAGCAAGTTTGATTATGACTACTCTTATATCCTGTGCCATTGATACTAGGAATCTTCTCATATTCTTTTGATCTAAATTCTTTATAAGTTTATTTTCATCATTAGTTAATTTTGTTAGAGATAAAACAATTTCTGTAATCTCTTTTCCAAATTCATTTTGAATATCTTTTGAGTTAATTTTTGTATCTTCTATAACATCATGGAGTAATCCAGAAATTATTACTTTAGGGTCAAGTTCTAATCTTGCTAAATGAGTTGCTACTTCAACAGGATGCACAATAAAATCATGACCAGATTTTCTCTTCTGTCCTTTATGAGCATCTTTCGCAAATTCAAATGCATTTGTTATTTTTGATACTTCATCTTTGGGTAAGTATGATTCAATTTTATTAAATAGATTGTCTGTATACATTCCTAAAAATTTTAATGATTTCGTCCTGATCAAATCTTTCTAAGTTTTCTTTTTTTCCATCTTTTTTAATAATATTACGTTTTTTTGAATTTGTCGTTTTACCTATCTTTATGGCAGGAATATCAGAAGATCTTAATTTATTTATTATTTCAGAGGAATCTTTTTCTTTGCAAATCATCAATAAACAACCAGAACTTATTACACCTAGTGGATTTAGGTTCAAAATCTGGCAAGCTTCATTAAAATTATCTACAAACTTAATTTCATTCTCAATAATCTCACATCCAATGTCTGAAAATTCGCATAATTCATGTAATGCTGTTGAAATTCCACCTTCTGTTGGATCATGCATTTTAATTATTTTGCCAGTTGAAATTGCAATTTTTGCTATATTATTAACACTGATAGTAAGATTTTTTATGCTTTTTTTTAGATTTGTAATTATTTTATGATTGGATTCTGTATTTTCAACAATAATTTTGCTTCCTTCAATTCCTGCTTGTCCACCCAAAATTATTGATTGATTTCCTTTGACTATTTGATTTGGTACAAAATTTTTGTTGATTCTTCCTACAATGGTACCACTCAAAACTATTTTATTTACAGATTCGGTAACTTCAGTGTGACCTCCGATTATATCTACTTTAAGTGATTGTGCTCGACTATTAACTTTAGAGATAACTCTCTTGAGTTTATTATAAGAGGTCTTTGGAGGTATAAGAATAGTAATTAGAAACCACTTAGGCTCTCCTCCTGCTGCATATATATCATTTGCGCAGATATCTAATATGTACTCTCCAATATTTTCAGAATCGAATGTAATTGGATCTGATGAAAGTAATAAATTATTATCATTTCTTATATTGATTGTCGCAGAATCTTCCCCTATTTTAGGAGAGGCTCCATCATTTTTAATATCATTCAAAATTTTGATCAATAGTTTATTATTTAATTTTCCCAAAGGTAAAAAATTATTCATTTTTTGGCACACCTGGGAATTCTTGATTGGCAAGAATGGGTTCAATAATTTTTATAAAAAGATTTGTTGATTCTATGGGTGCATCAACATAAACATAGTTAAGATTATTTTCACAAACTAACCCAAAAGATATTTTCTCTGATTTTTTTTTAAAAATAAGATTATATTTATGAATACAAATTTTACTATTTGAGATAATTACATCTTGATTTAATTTTTTTATAGTTTCTTCTATATAATCCTTATCGTCTATTTGAGTTATAGTTTTTCCGGTAGCAGTTTCTAAAGTTATGATACTTGTCTCTTCAAGATTATATTGGTTCACGAAATTAAAATTTGACTCTTCATTTATCAGCTCAATCTCAGAACAATTAATATAATTTCCATGTATATCTGAATGGATTATATTATTACTATTCATTATTGAAAAATTAATTTTGTAGCCATCAATTATCTGTTGGGTATACATCATTCCTTCCACGGGACATCCTAATGCATTAGAGTTCCATATTTTTTCTTCTAATTCAATAAAATAGATCTCATCTGAGGTAATCTTTTTTTCACTAATAATTTTTGACATTACAATAGCTATAACCTCAGGTATTTCTGTATTTTCTAGGGTTTGAGGCAACTCAGGTTCCTTCTTTTCTTCTAGTGTGTTAGTCAAATCAGGTATTTCTGTATCTTCTAGGGTTTGAGGCAACTCAGGTTCCTTCTTTTCTTCTAGTGTATTAGTCACAATATCTTCTTCAAAGTGTAAATTTGTTTCTTCAGTATACAAATAGCCTATATGATCATCATTAATTACTAAAAAAATAAAACTTGAATTAAGTAGGAAAATAAAAATAACTATGAATGATAATGAAATCATAATAAATTTCAATAAAAAATTATATCTGTTAAGTGTTCTGTAGATAGTCATGATTCCATATTTGATTGTATACTGAAATAGTAATAAATAATAATTGTTTTGAATCTATCCAAACTTAATCCATTTTATAAAAATAAACTTAAATCAGTAAATTTTGCCTATATAGGTATCATATTATGGGCAATAATTTTTTCAATTATTTTATCTATACCTGTAATATATTTATTTCTTAAAATAACTTTTGGGTTCAATTTATTTGTTGATTTTATATTTAATTATAAAATCTTAAAAATTGCCTTAAATTCAATATTACTAGTTTTTCTAGTAGTCTTTTTAGCAACAGCCATTGCTCTTCCTTTAGCTTTCTTGAATGTTAGAACTAATTTACCTTTCGCTAAATACTTGTTATCTATAAGTGTATTGCCCATAGCTTTACCAAGTTATGTTATGGCTACTACTCAAATTGAGTTATGGGGGCCAAGAGGTATTGTATATGACATATTAAGTAATTTTTTTGAAATAGCCCCATTACCTTCCTTTTATGGGCTTTCGGGGTCAGTGATAGTTCTTGGCTTGATTACCTATCCTTATATTTATATAGGTCTATGTGCAACATTTAGGAGATTTGATTTTCAGATGATTGATGCTTCTAGAACATTAGGTGCTAGTGTTTCTAAAACTTTTAATAGAATAATAATTCCTCTTGTATTACCAACGATAGCTTCGGGCTCACTTTTAGTTTCCTTGTATGTACTTAGTGATTTTGGAGCAGTGGCA
The DNA here is from genome assembly GCA_022451965.1 of Dehalococcoidia bacterium. Lineage (NCBI taxonomy): Bacteria > Bacillati > Chloroflexota > Dehalococcoidia > Dehalococcoidia bacterium. The sequence goes on from JAKUNJ010000004.1 coordinate 126,143, forward strand.
TTACTAAGATTTAATACATTTACAATAGCAATTTTTAATAGAATGTATAGCAGTATTGGAAATTACGGTGTACTAGAATTATGTTCCTTAGTAATAGTATTTTGTTTCATTATCCTATTTATTGAATCTAGATCAAGGACCAACTCAAGGTATTTTTCTAATTCAACTTCAGTAAACTTAAAAATTTTAGACTTAGGATACTGGAAATGGGTTATTTTACCATTTGCATTACTTCCAACTGTATTAGGTTTTTTATTACCTGTTATGATTCTTTTATACTGGTTAATTTCAGGCATATTCTTTGAAACATCTTTTATTAACGTGTACGAAGACCTCTTCTCTGAAATTATAGGTAGTGTAACTATTTCACTGATATCATCAATAATAATTACATTTTTAGCAACTGTTGTAGTATTAATTATTAGAAAAAAGATAAGGATTATTTCATTTATTATTGAAAAAACTTCTTATATAGGCCTTTCATTACCAGGGATAGTTGTAGCTATGTCACTAGTATTCTTTACTATAAATTATTTAGATTTTATCTATCAAACATATATAGTCTTAATATTTGGATATTTGATTTCCTTTTTACCTGCAGCTTTAACTCCAGTTAAGTCATCCGTTAGCCAAATTGATCCTTCTTTAGAAGAAGCTTCATACTCATTAGGGAAGGGTAAAATTATGACCTTTTACAATGTAATAGTAAAATTATCAATTCCCGGTGTTAGCTATGGAGGTGTTTTAGTTTTTATTCTTTGTATTAAAGAACTCCCATTAACTCTTATACTTAGTCCACTTGGATTTTCTACTTTGGCTACTAGTATTTGGTCATCAGCTAGCGAGGCTTTTTTTATGGATACAGCAGCAGCCTCATTAGTATTAATTCTAGTTGCAGGAATCCCTACATATATATTTATGTCCAATAATCTATCAAAAAAAGTAGGATTATGACAAAAGATAGTAAAATATTACAGATCGAAGAAATATCATTTAATTATACTAAAAATGAACCAATCCTAGATAACTTTTCTATAGATGTTAATCATGGTGAGTTTGTTACAGTATTGGGTGATAGTGGAGCAGGTAAAACAACCTTATTCAGAGCTATAAATGGTTTAGAAAAAATTAGTAATGGATATATCAGAGTTGATGGGAATTTGATGTCTTCCTCTTTTTATCATGTTTCACCTGAAAAAAGACCAGTAGGTACAATTTTTCAAGATTATGCACTTTTCCCTCATTTTAATGTTGAGAAGAATATTTATTATGGCTTAGATAAGAAAAACTATGATAAAAAATTTGTTGATGAAATTATTGAGTTATTAAGAGTAGAAAATTTTTTGAAAAGATATGTAGATGAACTATCTGGGGGTCAAAGACAAAGAGTTTCACTTGCAAGGGCTCTTGTTAGAAAACCTAAGATTCTATTAATGGATGAACCTTATTCAAATCTTGATAAAAACCTAAGGCAAGAAATACGTAGAGATCTAAAAAAAATATTATCTAAAATTGGAAGTACTGTTCTTCTTATTACTCATGATTCCGAAGAAGCGTTAAGTTTATCTGATAAGATTGGATATCTTTATCAAGGAAAAATAATTCAATTTGATACACCTTATCAAATTTTTCATAATCCTTCGCACAAGATAATTGCCAAAAGTATTTCTAATTCGAATATTCTTGAAGGTATTTCTGATGGCGGAAAAATTAAAACTGATTTAGGTGAATTTGTCATTGAAGAAAAAATTAATTCAGGTAGGAAAGTAAACATAAATGTTAGGCCTAGTCAGTTGAGTTTAGTATCTTCAGAGGAAGAATATGAAATAGTTGAAGAAGAATTTTTAGAAGGAAATCAACTTTTTTTAGTAAAAAATATTAAAACTGATCAAATTATAAATGTAAGTATGAGTGGAGCAAATAACTTTTTTTTGGGACAAAAAGTTGGGATTCAAATTATAAACAATTATGCGAATATGACTAATATTTCTTGATTACAATGCAAGCATTTTGACCTCCAAAGCCAAAACTGTTTGAAAGAGCATAATTAACATCTTTTGAGATTTTTATGTTAGGGACATAGTTTAAGTCACAATCTGGATCACCATTTTCTTGATTAATAGTTGGATGAATAATATTTTCTAAAGTGGTTTTAATACACGCTATAATTTCTAATGCACCTGATGCACCTAGAGAATGTCCAATCATTGATTTAGTTGAAGAAATAGGTATTTTTTTAGCTAAGTCCTTAAATGTATTTTTTATAGCTAAGGTTTCTATTCGATCATTTGTTGGTGTTGATGTTCCATGGGCATTTATATAATCAATTTGATCGATATTTATGCCAGCATCTTCAATTGCTAAATTCATTGCCTTTGACGCTCCTAATCCATCTTTGTGGGGTTGAACAAGATGGAAGGCATCCGAAGTTACGCCAAATCCTGATATTTCTGCAATAGGTTTAGCTCCCCTATTCAATGCATGCTCTTCGGTTTCAAGAATTAGTATTCCTGCTCCCTCTGAAGGAGCAAAACCATCTCTTTTTGCATCAAAAGGCCTACTCGCTTTTGAGGGGTCACCATCCCAAGTAGTCAAGGCATGCATTGTACTAAAGCCACCCATTCCAATTTCGCAAATTCCTGATTCTGACCCTCCTGTTATTACAATATCAGCCTTATTATTCTTAATAATTTCTGCTGCTTCTCCAATAGCTTGAGTAGATGCTGCACATGCTGTTATGCATGTACTATTATATCCAGTAGCACCATAAATTCTTGATATGTTTGCTGAAGCCATATTGGCTAACATAGAAGGTATGTAGAATGGACTCATTCTCATGACGCCTCTATTTTCCTTAACACTGGCTTGTTTATCAGTTTCAGGAAGACCGCCTGATCCTGTTCCAATCAGAACACCGATTCTATCTGACTTAACTTTTCCAATGAAATTAGATTGTTCAACAGCTTCTTTTGCAGCAGCAACTGCTAATTGAGAAAATCTTCCCATTCTTTTTGATTCCTTAGTATCCATCCATTCGCTTGGCACAAAATTTTGCACTTCTCCGCTAACTTTGCATGGAAATGACTCAGGATCAACCTGAGAAATTCTTCTTATACCAGAAACACCATTTTTAAGGTTTTCCCAAAATTCATTGACACTATCTCCTAAACATGTCAATGAACCCATTCCTGTAACAACGATCTTTTTACTCATATGTATATTTTTCAGGTTTAATATTTTTTAATAGTTCTACGATCTCAGCAGCGATATACAAAGAACCAAAGGCTACAATGCAATCTTTTGTATTTACTAAACTTTTAGCCAACTTAAAGGCTTCAGAAGTATTACTTGTTAACTCTATTATATCTAAATTAAGATTTTTCAACTCTTTGACTATACTTGATGGACTTTTTGCTTTTGGTAATCTACTTTTAGTTAAAATAATTTTGGGGCTATATTTTTTTATAGCTCTAATAGTTTCGAAAGAACTATGTCCATCACTAGCTCCATATATCCATATTATTTTATTTATATCAAATCTTAATTTCTTAATGGTACTAATCAGTGCTTTTGAAGATTTGTTATTCTGTGCCCCATCTGCGATCCAAAAATGCTTTCCATACTTAATGACTTCACATCTTCCTGTCATAAACGCCTTAGATATATTATCCCCAACTAAATTCCAGTCAAGTTTATCTTTTTTTTTGTATTGATAAAAAACTTCAATAGCCTTAAGAGCTGTTTTTAGATTTTCTATTTGATGGTCTCCTAATAAATTTAGATTAAATTTATATTTGTTTTTCAATAAAATATTTTGTGAAAAATTATCATTAATATTTACTAATTTAGTAATAATTTTTATATCTGAAGAATGATATATTTCTGAGTTTTTTCTTTTAGCAATATTTTCTAAATTTTTTTCTACTCTTTCTAGTTGTTTCGAAATGATTAGTGGAGTTTTAGGCTTAATTATTCCTCCTTTTTCATTAGATATCTTAATCAATGTATCTCCTAATATATTAGTATGATCTTTACTAATTTGAGTTATAACTGAAAGATTAGAATCAATTACATTTGTCGAATCTAATCTTCCTCCTAAACCTACTTCTATTACAGATATATCTACTTTTTCATCTCTAAAGATTACTAATGCAAGAAGAGTCATAAATTCAAAGAAAGTTGGTTTTTGGTCTATTTCTTTTTCCATTATTTCAACAATTTTCCAGACCTTCTTAAAGTAAAAATTAAATAATTTTTCTGATATTGATTTGTTATTTATTTTTATCCTCTCTGTTAATTTATGCATATGAGGTGAAGTAAATAAACCAATTTTTTTATTTGATAAACCATATGAAACTAGATTAGATGTAGATCCTTTGCCTTTTGATCCAGCAATATGAATAAAGTCCTTATTTTTATTAGGATAATCAAATTTTTTCATCATAAAGTTAACCCTGTCTAGGTGAAAACCTGGGTCTCTTCTTTTTAATTTGTTATATTCAAAGTTTGTTAGTGACATTAAACTTTTTATATTATTTTTATAGATTAATTCTTGATTCATAATTAAAAAAATATATTCTTATTCATACATGAATAAATATATCGTTAGATTAATAATATAAAATTTTAGGTAAAATCATTATGGAATTTTTAAGTATCAAAGAAAGAAAGTATCATAACGACAATATTTTGGTCTCTACAGAATGGCTTGATATGAACTTAAATTCTCCTGAATTGGTTATTTTAGATCTTGATTCACAAGAACAATATAAAAGTGGTCATATTAGGGGGGCGGTTAATGTAGATGATAATTATTTCAAGACTTCTCTTGAAGACAGAACTCATATCCAGGGGCCAGATCAAATTTCTGAAACTTTTTCTAAATTAGGTATTTCGAGCTCTACAACTGTAATAGGATATGATAGATCTTCAAGTCTCTATTCTTTTAGGCTGGCTTGGGTATTAAATTTTTATGGGCACTTAAATGTAAAAGTTTTAGACGGAGGATTTCCAAAATGGAAATATGAGGGGAAGTATATTGATAAACAATCTAATGAAAGTCCAAAAAAGGGGAATTTTATTCCAAAGAATCCAAACTTAGATATATTTGCTAGTAAAGATAAAATTTTAGAAATAATAGATAATGACTTAGGATATCAAATATTAGATGTAAGATCAGATGACGAGCGTAATGGAATTAATTTAAGAGGAGGAGATAGGGGAGGCTACATCCCGAATTCTGCTCATAAAGAATGGATAAATTTTAATACTGGTGGAGATATACCTATATTAAAATCTTCGGAAGAAATTTTATCAATTGCAAAATCTATGAATTTAGATCCTCAGAAACCTACAATTACCTATTGCCAAGGAGGTATTAGGGCAGCTCATGTTTTTTGGGCTCTGAAACTTGCTGGTTTTAGTAAAGTATTAAATTATGATGCATCTTGGAGGGAATGGGGATCAGATCATTCTTGTCCAATAGTTGATATGACATAATTATGACAGTTAAAAATAAAATCTTAATTATCCTTGATGGTTCAGAAATTCTTGAAAATTCTATAAACTTTATATTAAATTCTAATTTTTTTGAATATTCAGAAATTAACCTTTTTTTTATTTTACACCCTCTAAATCCTATAACTGAAAGTCAAAGTAAACAAGTTATCTATAACGATTATGTTCATGACCATGGTAGAAAGTTGGCTAAACAGTATCTAGAAAAAATAACTAAGATAATTAAGGAATATAACTTAGATACAAAAATATCTGTAAATATAGTGAATTCAAAAAATAATATTATAGAAAGAATTTCACTTGGAGATATTTTCGCAACATTTATCTCATCTAATGCTTCAAATAGAATAAGTTATCTATTTGGCAACAGGGATCTAGGATATTTTGTAAAAAATATTAATCCTCTTTTAGTTATCCCTATTGATTCAAATATTGATATCAACAAACCTAATCATCTTTATATTTCTTATTTTTCTAATATTTCAAAAAATCCATTTATAAATTTATTCTTTGATGAAAAGACTAATTTGATAAATATTCAAAATATAAATCTTATTGCTAAAAATTCTACTGAGAAAGAGCAGCTTTCACTATTAAGTGAAAAAATTTCAAAAAATTATCATGTTAACATTATTGAGAATAAAGATAATATTCCAAAAATATTGAATAAACTAGAAAACCAAGAAAATATTATTGTTAATATTAGTTACCATCCAAAAAGTTTTATAATAAATAGTTTTTCTAAAAATTCAATTTCATATTTCTTAAAATGTAAAATACCTATATTAATAAATAGTAATTAATTAGCTCTAGATCTAGCTGTATATCCAATTAGTGCTCCAACTAAATTGCCAAACCAGGTATAAGGTATTAATGCTGTAGAAATTACTATTGTCCACCATGGGTTCATTCCTGCTACTTCAGATTCATTAATCATTTGGATTATTGAATAAATAATAATTATTAGACAAGGAATAAAAGTGATTCCAGTAGTTATAAAACTGAATATTATAATTTTTTCTTTTTCAGCTTTAGCTATTGCTCCTCCTATAAATCCTCCTATAAATGGACTAAGTGGAACTGCAAAAAAATGAACAATAGGAATTGGTATAAATACAAACATTAGAATTACTGAAGTTAATGCGCCTTTAATCATTTTGTAAACCTAAATCTTAATAGTATAACTATATTCTAAAATAAAATTTAAATATGGAATAATAATTTTGCCTAAAAATCTGCCCTTTGTTGACATAGTGATAGTTGGATCTGGAGCTTCAGGAGGAGCATGTGCTTGGAAGTTATCTGAGAGTGGAGCCAAAGTTGTTCTCTTAGAACAAGGTGATTGGTTTAATCAAGATGATTATCCTGGTGATACTGATGACTGGGAAGTAAATCTTAAGAACTCATTTCATTTCAATCCAAATATTAGGAAGCATGAAGATGATTATGAAATTTTAGACAAAGATTCTGAAATACACCCACTTATGTATAATGCTGTGGGAGGTTCTACTCACCATTGGACAGCGCATACACCTAGATTCCATCCTTCAGATTTTAAGGTTAAGTCTCTTGACGGAGTAGCAGATGATTGGCCCATTTCATACAAGGATTTAGAAAAATATTACGACCTAAACGATATAATGATGGGCTGTTCAGGAATAAATGGAGACCCTGCAAATCCACCAAGGTCTGAGAGACCTATGCCACCTATGCCTCTTGGGGATGATGGCGAGAGAATTGCAAAAGCCGCTGATAGATTAGGTTGGCATTGGTGGCCGTCAGATACTTATCAAGCATCAGAAGATTATAAGGGAAGAGTGGGATGGAATAATCATGGAACATTTGCCTCTAAAAAACAGTGGAAATCTGTAGCTTCTACTGATGTTACATATATTAATCCTGCTGTAAAAAATGGTCTAGAGGTTAGAACTAAATGTTCTGTTCAAAATATTTCTGTAGATAATTCCGGTAAGCTTATGGGATTAATTTATATCGATGGAAAAGGTAATCAATGTTTTCAAGAGGCAGGTAAGGTTATTCTCGCCTGTAATGGTATAGGAACTCCTAGGATTTTACTAAATAGTAAATCAAAGAACTTTCCTGATGGTCTAGCAAATTCTTCAGGTTTATTAGGTAAAAATTTAATGTTCCACCCATATGCCTCGGTAAATGGATATTTTGAGGAAGATGTAAATTACACCTTAGGTCCATTAGCAAATATCATAATTGTTCAAGAGTTTTATGAAACAGATCCCAAAAGAAACTTTGTCAGAGGTTATTCTTTTCAAATGAGTCGATCAAATGGTCCAGCCCATACAGCTTTAGGTACTGGAAATATAAAGAATGTTCAATGGGGGAAAGATCATCATAAAGAATTTAGCAGAAGATTTAAGAAATCTTTAGGTATGGCAATAATTAGTGAAGATTTACCAGAATTACATAACAGAGTAGAAATAGATGAATCAAGAAAAGATAAAAATGGTATGCCTTTACCTAAAATATTTTATAAGACATCTCAAAATACGAGGAATTTACTTGATCATGGAATGAAGTCAGCTGAAAAATTATTATTAGAAGCAGGTAGCTATGAAGTAAATCATAATCCCTTACTAGAAACTGCTGGTTGGCACTTGATGGGAACTGCAAAAATGGGAGACGATCCAAAAACTTCAGTAGTTAATTCTAATTGTGAGACTCATGATATTGATAATTTATTTATTATAGATGGATCTGTTTTTACAACTTCTGCAGCTGTAAACCCTACTCCTACGATTCAAGCTATAGCACTAAGAACAGCTGATATTATACTAGGAAATTGAATTATGAAAATTAATAGTAATGAAATTAAAATTTTATATTCTTTTTTTGATCAAATAATTCCATCTGATGAACTTATGCCTTCTGCTACTGCGGTAATTTCATTATTTGATTTTGAAAAACTAATATTAGAAAATAATAAATATAAAATTTCATTAGATCAAATAATTTATTTTATAAAGAAAGAACCTAATACAAGAGTTGGAGGGGGGCCATCCTCTTTATCTGAGCCACAAAAAGTAGAAATAATTGAATTAATGGAAGCCTTAATTCCTAATGAACTTTTAATGTTTATAGAGATTATTTATTTGCTCTATTATTCAAAAAAAGAAGTTCACGAAAAAATCGGGTGGAATCCCGATGAATTTGCAGAAGAAAATAAAATGCATCCTTTTGACTCATCTATACTGAAAAATATAAAAAAAAGAGATCCTTTTTGGAGGAAAGTCTAATTATTTATATTATTACCCTTTTGATCTAAGTTATTATTTTATTTTTTCATAATATTTACTCTTTATTCTGTTATAAAATTAAAGAGTTAAATATCATGCCCCTGTAGCTCAGAGGATAGAGCACCGGTTTCCTAAACCGGGTGTCGGATGTTCGAGTCATCTCAGGGGCGCCATTAATAACAAGTAAAAAATGGATAATTTTATAGTAAAAAAAATTAGATCTTATAAGGATTTTTTTGAATTAAATGTTATGGTCCTAAGTAGAGGTAACATAGCATGGGTTTTATTATCCATAGCAATAATCTATTTTTTTATTACACAAGTACTTATGTACGATTTATATGATTTACCTAAAAGTAATTCAAATTGTGAGGAGACTTCAGAAGGATTAGTTTGCGAGCTTTCAGATTATTCATTTGAAACGAAAGAATATAGATCAAGAGAATAAATTTTTAGAAAAAATATCATTTACTATATATTCTGCGTCTTCAGCTACTCCTATGAATTGAGCGGATTTTGATGAATGCATCCATTGCAACCCCATAAAATATAATCCTTTATATTTAGTGACACCTCTATATTGAATAGGGTGATTCTTCTCATCAGTTATATCCATATTAATCCAATCATAGTTATACCTAAATCCTGTTGACCATATAATGGTATTTATGTTTTCACTAAGTGAAATATTTTTAATATTAACTAGAATTTCTTTTTGTATTCTTTTATCAGCTTTTATTAATTCATCGGGTGCCTTAATATTATTTTTACTAATAAACTTATCAACATTCTCTTTCCAATTAATAGAATAAGTATCTGAAAACATAACATTTTCGTAAACATTATCATCAAAAAATATTTTTTTGTTAGAGCAATCTTTTATAGATCCGCATAATTTCAAACCCCTTTCTAACAAATCAATAAGATTTATATCATGACCACCTTTTGCACCAGATGTATGTGCACTACATTTCCATCTATCTTGAATTTTTACATCATGAATTGTTTTATCAAATGAACCCATTTGGTAGTTCCAAAATGAAGAATCCTTACCTCTGTATTTTCTTGGTCTTCGACCACACTTACTAACTGAAAGCCATACCTTTCTCCCTGAATCAAGTAGATCCTCCGCAATTTGTGCACCAGATTGACCTGAACCAACAACAAGTATTTCACCCTTTGGTAATTTCTGAGCATTTTTATATTTAGATGAGTGTATTTGATAAATATCACTATCAAGTTTTTTATGAAATTCAGGTATGAATGGATTACCAAAAGCTCCGGTAGCTAGTACTAATATCTTGGTAGAAATAATTCTCTTTGTAGTAAATATTTTATAAGAATTAATACTTCTTAAAACTTTAGTCACTTCTTCATTTATGTATATTTTAGAATTTAAGAAATTTGCGAATGATTTTATATAATCTGATATTTCTTTCTTGCTCAGAAAGCCGTCTGGATCTTCCGAAGGGAAATACTCAGAATTGAACCCAAACTCAGGAATATTCATTGCCCAATTGGGATTAACTAAGTAGAAATTATCCCATCTTTCATTTATCCAAGTATTTCCGACTATTCCTTTTTCTATAATAATATGCGGAATAGATCTTTTTTTTAGATAAAAACTTGTACATAAACCAGCTATTCCTGCTCCAATAATTACTACTGGAAAAATTTCATTAGATTTATTATTCATATTTCGCATAAAGATATTATAAACATAAAAATTATTATGTCCTTAAATGTAAAGAGCAGCTCTATTGATAAAACTGCTCTTTAAACTATCAATATAATAGAATTTATCTTGATATAAACTTATAAACCATACCTTCAGTATAATGACCCGGAGTATTACAAATAAAAGCATATGTCCCTGCTGGTAAATCAGAAATGACTATTTGACCACTTTCGCCAGGCTTTAACCCTTCAATCTTCCCAAGGATATCTAATTTGCTCTCATCGGCCATTGTTCCATCTTCAGTGAGTTCAAGATCCTCATGTTTATTATTATTTAACAATACTAGGTTATGCTCTAACATTCCTTCATTCGTAAGATTTAATGTGAGCTCACCTGGACTAATATGCTTGCCCATTTTGTAGTTAGGGTCAACATTTACATCCCACTCGGCCATAGTTACATTGACTGTACTTTTTACAACTTCAACCCCGTCCTCAACAACAACTTCTGATTCAGTAGATGAGCATGCAAATAAAGCTACCATCATTATAGTTAAGAATAAAACTATCTTTTTCAATTTATTGCTTCCTTTCATTATTACAACAATAATATTTTAATTTACTCTACTGTTGAGAATAAATTTTTTTCTTTTTTGTCTTATTAATTTAACTTATTTTAGATTGAATATTAATGTTAATAAACAATTTAAATCTGCATATTCTATACTTAAATAGTTTACAATCTTATATCTTTGTTGAAATATCAATGAAATCTTCAGCTAAAAAATCAAATGAATTAATATTATTAGGTTGCTTATATGTACTAAATTCATTCACTCTTTCTACATAAATAGTTCTTAGTCCAGCATCTTTAGCTGCTAAAAGATCATTTTCGTGTGCAGCTACTAGCGCAACTTCAGAACTACTTAGGTCTAGGTATTCACATGCCCTCTTATAAACATACGGATTGGGCTTATATTTCTTAAATATATCTCCCGAAAATATAAAATCCCAACTAAGGTCTGCATTCTTACTCATATTAAGAAGAAGAGAAAAATTTCCGTTGGAAAGCGTGCCAATTGAAAATTTTTTTTTAAGAAGCCTTAATCCTTCAACTGTATCAGGCCAAGGATCTAGCTTATGCCATAAGAAATTTATTTCAATAATTTCTTTTTCATTTAGATATTTTGAAAGATTTCTATTGTTGAGTATTTTGTTCAGTTTTTCTAAATGAACTTCATCTATTTTTTTCCAAACTTCTTTGCCTACATTAAAATTATTCAAGTATTCAGAGTACCCACTTCTCCATTCTACTGCAAAAGTTTCTAATTCATCCTCGCTAATATTTTTTGGTAGAAAATTTCTTAATCCTTTTTTTATACTACTTCTCCAGTCGACTACAGTACCAAAAACGTCAAATATTAAGGCTTTAATTTCTCGTTTATTCATGATTAAATAAATATTTCATCTACATTACCTATTGGATTATTTGATGGGGACAAATTACATAAGTATTCATACTCAGATTTAGATAATTTTTTATAATTTTTTCCTATTTCGATAGATTTTTTATAAAGGCCTTGATCACCTGGAGGAATTAAAGAGGTAACATTCTTAGAAAGAGTAAACTTTATTGATAGATCCATTAAAAAAGGATCATTTATTGGTTTGTACCAACAATTTTTATATAGTCTATTTTCATTTTCTTTCCATTTTCTTTCAGCCATAGATTTTAAAGCAAGAACAGTAATATTTTTTTCTTCGCATAACTTTAGTATTTCTTCACCAAAATTTTCCTTAATCATAAGATTCCAATTAACTGGGAATAATATAGAATCAAAAATTGAAAGATTGATTAGTAGTTTTGCAACCTTTATAGAGTGACATGAAAATCCTAAGTATCTTATTAATCCTTTTTCTTTTGCTTCTATAAGTGTTTTTAATGCCCCATTTTTTGAAGTAACTTTTTCAAAATCATCTAAAGTTTTCATCCCATGAAGCTGATATAGGTCAAAATAATTTGTCTTAAGTAGCTTAAGTGAATTCTCAAGGTCTGATTGAGAGTTTCTAAGATCTCTAAACTTAGTTTTGCAAGCTAAAAAGACATCTTTTCTGTATGGTAATAAGCCCACTCCCATTAGTTCCTGAGCATCTCCATAACCAGGGGCTACATCAAAATAATTAATTCCATTATCAATAGAAAAAGAAATTACCTCAGAAGCCTTAGTTTTACCAAGCCCTTTTATAGATATTCCACCTAAGCCAATTATAGATAGATTATCATTATTTTTATATTTTCTTCTTTGCATTGATTTATATTAATTGATTTTTTTTATACCTTCTATAAGACAGAGTAGTATTAAATACAATAATTATTATTCCTATTAGACTAGCTAAGAATATTTCATTTATTAATCCAATAATTACAAAAAAAGTAAGTATTGATGATGAGATAATTTGACTAATTATATTGATTTTATATTTAAAAAATGAAAATAAAATTATTAAAGGAATAGATAAAAAAAACCATCCCAAGAAATTATGAAATGGTATATCGTAATAAATACCTTCAGAATCCCATTTCCATATCTCTAATCCATGTACCGCAACAGGATCAATTAATAGATCAACAACAACCATAACTAATGCCCCAACAATAAAACTATAAGTTTTAGGCAAATCTTGTATCAGGCTAAGTGTGAAGGTTAGTACTATAATCCATGCACAAGTCATAACTATTGGAACTGAAAAAAGCTTAAGGCTAAATACATCAGTATAATTATAACTTCCAAAGAGAAACCCTAAATGTACGCCTGCAACTTCATAAAAAAATCCTACTATTCCACATAAAATTAAGATAAGGGCAAGTTTTTTTTTGGAAAAAATAATAATTAATAAACTTCCAAAAATCATAAATAAATTTGGCGCCCAGTCAGGAGGATTAGATACTAATCCAAGTTCAGAAAATACACCACCAAATAATAAAATTACAAATAATGATGCACTTGATAATAAAAATAATTTTTTAGCCTTTTGCATAATCTCTAATTATCCTATTCGCGGCTATCTCTCCAGACATAATTACCGTTGGAGTCCCTCCACCTGGGTGTACTCCTCCACCAACATAATAAAGTCCATTAATTTTACTATCTTTATTTGGTTGCCTAAAAACAGTTCCGCTTATTCCATGAGAAACCTTGCCATAAATAGATCCAAATGGAGCTGCAAACTTCTTTTCTAAATCATTAGGAGTAATAGTCTTTATAAAATTAGATTTGTCTATAATATCACTTAAGTTTTTAGATTTTAATTTAGCGTATACCTTGTTGAAAGCTTCTTTAATTTCACTTTCTCCCCAAATACGCTTATTAGCAGGAGCATTACACATTATAAATACGCTCTCACATTGTTCAGGTGCTAGAGATTTATCAGTTTTTGTTGGGCAATTTATATATATAGTTGGGTCACTTGGGAAAATATTTTTTTCAAAAATTTCTCTAAATTCATTCTCATAATCATCTGAAAATATTACATTATGGTGATGTAATTTATCTATTTTCTTTTCAACTCCCACAAGAAAAACTAATCCTGACATTGATAAATTTTTTTCAGATAATCTAAAATTTTTATCTAGCATTGTTTTTGTTATTATGGGATCAACATTGCTTACAACTATGTCAGCTGAAATATTTTCTTCTTGTTCTAAAACTACAGATTCGATTTTTTTATTTTTTATATTAATTGAAGAAACTTTTTTATTCAGAATTATCTTAACTCCATTGGATATTAAGATTTTCTCTAAAGATTCAATTATTTTATATAAGCCCCCCCTTGTATACCATCCTCCAAAAGAAAGCTCCATAAATGGAATAATCGATAAAATACTTTGTGATTTATAAGGAGATGCTCCAACATAAGTTGGATATCTTAGAAAGATTTTTCTGAGCCTATGATCCTTGAAAGTTTTATTTACTAAGTCGCTATATTTTTTGAAAAAAAGAGTAAAGGGAGATCGTAATAAAGTTTTTAGATCTTTAGTTGAAGGAGCTGAAAAGATTTCATTCTTGAAAAATGTATTCTCTGATAAATTATAAAGCTTTGATGCCTTAGTCATAAAATCGTAAAAATTATCAAGTTCTTTATAATTTTTATTATTAACATTTTTTTCTATAAGGCTGAAATTTGAATCGTATATTATGTCAGAATTTGAAAAGATATACTTAAATAATGGGTTAATCTTAATAAGATCTAAATGGTCACTCATTTTTTCACCTACTTTACTAAACATATTTTCAAAAATGTAAGGAATAGTTATTAATGAAGGGCCTGTGTCAAATGAATATCCGTTTTTTGTAAAAAAATTCATCTTTCCACCTATGTTTTCATTTTTTTCAATTATTGTGATTTTGAAATTTCTTTGAGAAAGAAAAATTGCAGTTGCTATTCCTCCTAAGCCACCTCCTATTATTACTACTTCTTTTTTATTTTTCATATATCCTATCTTTCCACTTTAGACCCTTACCATATTTGAAGCTCCACCATGAATTAAATCCTAATAGGATCATAGTTAAAATCGCAAAAGGATGGAATATTACTGACAATAAACTGTGTTTAAATTTAATACTTATAATGATTCTAGGCAAGAATATAAAAAATAATAAGAGTAAGTTTATAATTTCAAAGTTATTGATCATTTTAAAAATTAAATATATTGGTAATAGAAAATAAGAAAGAAAGAAGAATATTTGAAAAATGAAAAATGAAACTTCTTTTGAAAAACTAGGATAGTAATTCTTTAGAAATCCGTCCCAGATAGAAGAAAATGAACTATACATTTTTACAGATATAATATTTTTTCCATCAATGCAATAATTTTTTTCTTTTTTATCTCTCCAAATTCTAGCCAATCTAGTATCTTCAAAAAGATCATTCCTAACTAATTTATGCCCTCCAAGATCTGAATAAATTTTTTTATTAAATAGAATACAAGCTCCATGTGCGAGTCCTAAATTTCTTGAATTTAATTTTTTTGAGAAAGGAACTGGGCATAGTGAAAAAACTACAAAATTTAATATAGGCATAAAAATTTTCTCAGATATAGAATCCATTTTTATCATTGGCCAGGCGGAAAGCATTGAAACATTCTTTTCTTTGGCTAAGGAAACCATATCTTCTATCTTTCCTGAAAATTCAGTATCTGCATCTAAAAATAAAATCCAATCTCCTATTGATTGTTCTGCAAGTTGGTAACAAGCAAAAGATTTTCCAATCCAACCTTTTGATAATGACTTGGTATTAGCTTTTTTAATTCTTTTATCTAATTTTAATAATCTATCTATCTCAATTTGAGTATTATCTTCAGAGTGATCATTATAAATAAGTATTTCTGAAAAATAACTTTTACTCTTAAGTATAGATCTAACACATTTTGAAATATTATTTTCCTCATTTCTTGCAGGAATCAGTACTGAAATTCTATTATTTTCTAAATTATTTATTTTTTTTTCTTTCCAATAAATATTTACTAATGAAATAAACAGTGAGTAAGAAATGAATACAGAAATTATTATTAGTAATATATCAATCATTTGAGTAATGAGTTAGAATTTTTTCTGTTGTCATTTTAGAGCTTAATACACACATTGGAACACCTGTACCTGGAGTAGTTGAAGCTCCTACAAAGTATAGATTTTTATATTTTTTTGACATATTTTGATTTCTAAAGGGTCCAATTTGAAAGAAGTTGTGCGATGGTCCAAAAGCTGAACCATCAAATAATCCAAACTGACTCATCCATTTATTTGGATCCCAAACTTCTTCAAAAATAATATCATTTTCTGACAAATTGATTTCTTGATGACTTAATCTTTTAAAAATCCTTGATTTTATCTTTTTGATATCATCATCATTATAACCGGACTTATTTGTTGAAATAACAGGGCATGGAACTAACGCAAAAACACTAGAATTATCTTTTGGAGCTAATGTATTATCTGTCTTTGAAGGTATTGATATATAAAAAGGTAAATCTTCAGGGATTTCTTTCTTTCTAAATAATTCATTAAAAGTTTTTTTGAAATTATTAGGAAGGAAAATTGTATGATGAGTCATGGAATCAATTTTTTTATTTATTCCCCAATAAAAAGTATAAACAGAAGGAGTCATTTTATATTTCTTGAAATTTTTATCTTTATTAATTAATGTTTGAAAAGTTGTTGATGAATCAACATTTGAGACTACTATATTTGATTTAATATGAGTTTGATCAGAAAGTGTAACTCCTTTTACATAGTCATTTTCAATTTTTATTTCTGTAACCCTTTTTTCAGTATGAATTTTTACATTAAAATCTTCATTTAGTTTTTTTAATCCCATAATCAATCCGTACATGCCTCCTTTTGGCATCCATAGTCCGTATTGCAGTTCTCCGAAAGGTAGAATGCTAAAAAAGCCAGGAAGCTTAAAAGGTGAATCTCCCAAATACATACTGTATGAACTAAAAGCTTCAATAATTTTTTTTTCTTTGAAATATTTGCCTATCTCATCGTACATATTATTTAGTAAACCAAGTTTCAAAAGATTATTAATGCCAGTATTTTTTAACCAAGAAAAAATATTTGAAGAATTTCTAGTTACTAACTTTTCAAATGCTAAATCGTACTTATTGTTACTATTCTTGAAGAAATCAATCAGTCCATATCTATCTTGAGAATTAAATTTTGAGACTTCGTTAGATAGATTTGTAAAATCTGAGCTTAATTGAAAATTTGAATGATCTCTCCACATAAAATTTACAGCTGGATCAACAGATATTAGTTCGACATAGTCGTAAAAATTTTTATCTAACGAGTTGAAATAATCTTCATAAACCCAAGGATAATTTAGTAAAGAAGGGCCTGTATCAAAAGTGAAACCGTTCTTCTTTAGTATATTTGCTCTACCACCTATAGTTTTATTACTTTCATATATGTGAACATCAAAGCCATTTTTTGATAGCAAAGGTCCTAAAGACAGCCCCCCTACTCCTGCTCCAATAATTATTGCTTTTGGTTTCGTGTTTTTCATCAAAAATACAGTAGTATTAGTTTCCAAAATTTATTTAGCGGTAAAAAAGAAAACTTGTCTTTGGTTGATAAGCTATACCTGTGGTCTAATGGCATATCTTGAAGAAGTATTTTATTATTTAATTTTCTGAATAATTCTAAACAAGTTTTTATTGCTATTTGACTGTCAGATGCAAAATAGTTCATTCCACTTTCAGCCTTTGAATACCATTTTTCTGCTTCATTTGCCAAAATTTTCCTTGCATTTAGGACATAGTTTTCTAATTCATCCTTACTAGTTGGTTTCCTTAATAGTTCTGTTGGGGCATAAAATCTTCCTCTAAAATAATCCTCATATACATCTCTAGCAAAATTAGTAAGTTGTAATGCTATGCCTAAATCTTTTGAAGGAGTTAATAAATCTTCCACTGAATATCCTTCTTCAGGGCCATAAATATATGCTAAAAAATATCCAACTACTATTGCTGATCCATAAACATAACCATCTATTAAATCTTCCATTTTTTTATATTCTGAAACTTCTATATCCTTTCTCATTGCTTCAATGAAAGAAATATAATATTCATCTGGAATTGATTTTTCAACTGCAGCTTTTCTATAGCAAGAAAGAATAGTTGGAATACCTGAATCTACTGATTTTGTGATAGAAGAAAATGTTCTAGATGCCAAAAAATCCTCTTTCCAAGAATCTAGAAGTTGATTTTTTTTCTTATTACTCATACTGAAAGTATCAACAATCTCATCTGGATATCTTACAGAGGCGTATATTATTTCTACAAGATCTCTTTTTTCTTTTGGTAAAAATCTTGTTACAGTAAAAAAACTATTACTATAGTTTTTTAGGATCTTTTTACCCATTTTTTTGCCTATTTGAAATGCCTCTTTTTGATCTTTAGAATTTAATATTTTTCTTGAAACATTAGATTCTAAATCTTGCCACTCTTTATAGTCCCAAAGATTTTCGTCAGAAATAAAATTTCTATTTTCTATTTTATTTTTTACCATAATTCAATTTTATTCTATATTAGTTAATTATCATCAAGCTTTATCAAGAAATAATAAAATTTATAGTCTGAAATATCATACATTTTTTTGCTAACAAATAACTTTTATACATCTTATAATTTATTCATATAGTCTAGAAATGTAGACCCTTAAAAATAAACTCATGGATGGACTTTATAATGAAATTTAATTTTTTACTTCCACAATTAATTATCCTGATTCTGTTAGCTAACTTTATTTCGTGTGGTACCCAGGAATCAAATGTGTTGGATATCAATCCTTCACCTCCAGAAGTAGCAAAAACTCAATCAGAAATATCAGAAAATACACAATCTTATGATAAGGTGCAACCGGAAAAAAAAGCAATAAATAGTATTGATAATACTAAATTAGAAAAATCAGATGAAGAAATAGCTTCAGATTTAGAAAATTCTATGATTATATTAGAGTTTGGGAATGATTCTGATAATTCTATACGTGCTAATTATCGAGTAACTGAACAATTAGCAAGATTATCTTACCCTATAGATGCTGTTGGTTATACAGAAGATGTATTCGGAAGTATATATATCGATGCCACAGGTCAACCTACTCCCGAATCTTTGTTAACTATTGATCTTTCTAACCTGAAAAGCGATGAATCTCGTAGAGATAACTACTTGCGAGGTAATGCTTTAGAAACAGATAAATTCCCTCAAGCTTTTTTTCTAGTAAATGAACTCAAGAATCTAGATATGAGTGATCTGACTAACTTAAATTCTAATGATATAGAATTTCAAATGGCTGGAGATTTGACAATACATGGGGTCACTAAATCTAAAACTTGGAATGTTGTAGCAAAATCAGAATTAGGTTCAATTAAGGGCAATGCGTCTATTTCATTTCCTTTTAGTGATTTTGATATAGATATCCCAAAACTTTTTTTCATAATTAGTGTAGAAGATAAGATAACATTAGAACTAGATTTTGATGTAAAAGTTATCTTGAATCCATCTTTAGATATTGACACATTTGCTCCCACAATCACCCCAGAATTTCCTACTCAGTCGTACGAAGGATATTGATTATATCCTGTAATTAATATGCTTGACTTAATTAGAACAATTGTTCTAAAATGAACATATGTTCTAATTAAGGAGTTGTTATGACTACAAGATTTTCAAATAGTATTTTACATAAAACAGAAGAGGTTGGGTTAGTAAATAATAATCTAATTCGATCTATAGCTACAAATATAATAAATCATGATAAGTGTGAATATAACATAGGGGTTGAATGTTTCTATTGTTGGCATGAAGTTATGAATGACTTAAGGATATGGGCTATTGTTAGGAATAAAAATGAAAAATCTGTATCAGCTGTTTTTAGTGACTCTATAATTGAATGTCTTTATCCTGGCGTTCTAAAAATGATAAACAAGATTAATGAATTTAAGAATTTTGATTTTCTTTTCTCAAAAAATCATAATGAGGTTTATTACAATGATTCAAAATATTTATTTTCTAATATTGAAACAGTAAATTCAAATTTTTTGATTCTAGAGGCTATAAATTTTGAAGATTATAAATTAAAAGAAGTAGATGCATTAGTAAAGCTTAATATTAAGAAAAATAAGTATTCTCAAGACTATTTTTATATTTCAGAGAACTGTAACCATATATAAGGAGTAATAAATGACAATGATTGAAGATAAAAGCTTTTCTTCAAATGAATTATTTTTTGATGAAGGATGTGAATATGCAAATAGTTGCTTGAATTGTTCTTTGCCTCTTTGTAAATATGACGATCCAATACTTGATAATTCTAAATCTAAAATAAATAGAAATTCACTTATTTTTAGTATGAAAAGATCTGATGTAAGTAATAAGGAAATAGCTAAAAGATTAAAAATATCTACTAGGACTGTTCATAGGGTTCTTGCTCAAGAAAATAGTTCTAATCAAAAATTTGTTCTAGACCTGAGAAAGCAAAATTTGATAAAAAAATCTCAGCTAGTATCCATGAAAAACTAAAATTTATATACTACCTCCCAACATAAAGTGTCTTAAATTTAATTAAGGCATTTTATGATTAAGGGAAAAGCTAATTTCCTACTAAAAACATTGATCTTTCAGCAATGTTAACGCCTCTATCAGCAATTCTTTCAAGGTTATGGGCTACCCAAAGTAAATAAGTTGATCTTTCTATTTCAAGAGGTTTTTTTTTCATAAGTTCAATTAATCTTAATCTTACTTCAGAATTTAAATTATCTATGACATCATCTTGAGCCTTTATTTCATCAAATCTTTTTTTTACTTCTTCAGAATCTTTTATTAAGAATGTATCTGTAGACATTCTTAACATTTCAACAGTATATTTACTCATTTGAGGGATAATTACTAAATCTGTTGGAAGAGGTCGAACTCCCATTTTTATTGTTAGGACAGCTATACCTTCAGCATAGTCTCCTATTCTTTCTAATTCTTCTATTACGTACATACAGGAAACAATTTCTCTTAGGTCTGATGCAAGAGGGGCTTGCCTTCTAAGTATTACCATACATAACTCTTCTAGATCGTTACACATCTTATCGATTAAATCATCTCCCTTGATAACATCTTTTGCTAACTCTATATCTTGTTCAAGTAAAGATTTTATTGATTTTTCAATTGATGATTCAACTGTAGAAGCCATAATTTTGATTTTAGTTTCTAATCTTTCTAATTCTTGATCAAATTCTAACCTAGCCATTACCCAATTCTCCCTGTTACATAATCTTCAGTTCTTTTATCTTTAGGGTTACCAAAAACTGAATCATTTGTACCATATTCTATAAGCTTACCAATTCTTTCTTCTCCAGCCATCATAACTGCAGCGAAATCACATATTCTAGTAGCTTGTTGCATGTTATGTGTAACTATTACTATTGTTACATTTTGAGATAATTCCTGAATTAAATCTTCTAATTTTGAAGTAGAAACTGGATCTAAAGCAGATGCTGGTTCATCCATTAAGATAATATCTGGATTAATAGCTAAAGCTCTTGCAATACAGAGCCTTTGTTGTTGCCCCCCAGAAAGATCTAATCCATTGTCTTGAAGCCTATCTTTAACTTCATCCCATAAAGCAGCTTTTTTTAAGGATGATTCAACAATTCCTTCTATATCACTTTGAGGGAAACTATTAATTTTCGGTCCAAATGCAACATTTTCAAAAATTGTTTTGGGGAATGGATTAGGTTTTTGAAAAACCATACCAATCTTAAACCTAATTTGAGTAGCATCAGTTTTTTCTGAGTATAGAGAAGTATCATTATAATATACAGATCCCTCAACTTTAGCAGAAGGGATTAAGTCATTCATTCTATTAAAGCATCTAATTAGGGTACTTTTCCCACAACCAGATGGACCTATAAGACCTATTATTTTCTTTTTTGGAATACTAAAACTGACCTTGTCTACTGCTTGTGTTTTACCATAAAAGACACTAAGATTTTCAGTCTTCAGAACAGCTTCAGAATCATCAAATTGATGTATAAAATTATTTTTCATAACCCCAAATTACTTTTATTTATTTATATTAATATTTCTAAGATTTACCATGGTTTAGCTAAGTTCTTCTAGTATATCCTAGCATAAGATAAACTAGTATTGTTAGACTAATATTAAATATAAAAAATTTTATTAAGCTCAAACTTATAATGAATGATATTTATAGTTTTTCAAAGTCAGAATTAGACGTAATGATTGAAGATTTTGGGTTCCCAAAGTTTAGATCTGATCAGATTTGGAGGTATCTTTATAAAAATAATGTAATTTCGTTTAATGATATGACTAATATTTCCAAGAAATTAATCGACTTTCTAATAGAAAATTTTTATATTGGGACTTTAGAAGAAGTAAATAGAATAATTTCAAAAGATAGGTCAACATATAAGAGCTTATTGAGACTAAAAGATGGTAATTTAGTTGAGGCTGTACTAATGAATTATCCTTCTGATAATCATCGAAAGCCAAGAAAAACTATTTGCATATCAAGTCAGGTAGGATGTGCTCTTGGGTGTACTTTTTGTGCAACAGGCCAACAAGGCTTTAAGAGAAATCTAACTTCAGGGGAAATAATTTCTCAAATAGTACATTTTACTAAATTAGAAAGTGAAAATTTTTTTGATTCTATATTACTCAAACCTAATAAATCATATAAAGGAATTAAGAATATTGTTTTCATGGGAATGGGAGAACCTTTAGCAAATTATGAAAATACTATTGAGGCAATAAAAAAAATTAATAGTAATATAGGCTTAAATTTTGGTGCAAGAAATATAACTGTATCAACTGTTGGCTTGGTACCTCAAATATTAAGACTTGCACGAGAAGAAATCCAAATAAATTTAGCTGTATCTATTCATGCTCCAGACAATAAAACAAGGTCTGAAACAGTTCCTATAAATAAAAGATATCCAATAGAAGACTTAATTAATTCTTGTAAAGAATACATCAGAATAACTAATAGAAAGATTTTTTTTGAATATGTTATGCTCGAAGGCCAAAATGATTCACCTGAGCATGCAAAAAAATTAGGAGAACTATTAAAAGAGATGCTTTGCCATGTAAATCTCATACCTGTAAACCCTACTAATAATTCAGAATACAAAAGATCAAGAAAAAATATAATTAGAGCATTTCAATCTGTATTAATCGATTATAATGTCCCTTCAACAGTAAGAATGGAAAAAGGAATTGAAGTAAGTGCTGGATGTGGTCAGTTAGCAGAGTCTAACTCTTATTAGTCTAAAATAGCTTCTGCTAAAACTTCTACTAAATATTTTGGATTTTTAGTAGATAAGTCCTTAATTTGATCGTGACAAGAAATTCCCGTTACAATAATTTCTTCTTTTTCATTTGAATTTTCTATGGTTGGTAGGAGTCTATCATTAGCCATAGTTTTTGATATTTCATAATGTTCTTTTTCCATTCCAAAAGATCCTGCCATCCCACAACATCCTGCATCAATAAGTTTGGCATTAAATTTTTCTGGTAAGTTAAGAGAACTTAAGGAATTAGTTGTGCCATTAAGAGCTCTTTCGTGACAATGAACAAAAAGCAATAAATCTTTATCAACTTTATTCCACTTGATTTGTTGCTTACCATCATCTTGAATTTGCATTATAAGATCTTGTATTGTGAAGGTGTTATCTGAAATTTTTTGAGCTTTATCTCTCATGTCAGCTAAATCAGGAAGCTCATCTTGCAGAGCTGAAACACAACTTGCTTCAATTCCTACAATTTTTATATTTTTCTCAACATAACTGGATAATAAATTAGTATTAAAATCAGCATATTTTTTTGCTTCATCTAAAAGTCCTTTAGATATTAGTGTTCGCCCACAACATTTTCTGTTTGTAATTTCTACTTCATATCCTGCAGATTCTAAAACCTTAACTGCTGCTTTTCCAACATGAGGATGNATAAAATTTATATGTGTGTCGTGAAAGAACAGAATTTTACCCCTTGATCCAGTCGTATTTTGTTTTCTTTTTTTGAACCATGACTCAAAAGTATATGAACTTATTTTAGGCATGTTTCTTTTTCTATCAATTCCAATAATTTTTTCTGTAATTATTTTAGAAAAAGGCATTTTATTTGCAAAATTATATAAAAAAGCTTGAGGNCCTGATATCAATTTATATAACTTAGGGACTCCTCCAACCAATTTTGATCTTAGTGGAACTTTATTTTTTTTATAGTAATTATTAAGAAATTCATATTTAATTTTTGCCATATCAACATTAGCAGGACACTCTGATTTACAAGATTTACATTCTATACATAAATCTAATACTTCTAACATTTTTTTATCTGTTAAGAAGTCTTCTTGTAGGGAACCAGAAAGTACTCCCCTTAATGCATTAGCTCTTCCTCTAGTAGAATGAACTTCCTCTCTAGTTGCCATGTAAGAAGGGCACATAGCCCCAGCATTAAGTTTTCTGCAAGCACCAACTCCTATGCATTTTTCTATGGCTCCCTCGAAACCTCCTTCAACTGAAAAATCTAGAAGCGTATCTATTTTTTTTAATTTATAAGCTGTACCATACCTAAGATTATCTCCCATCTTAGGTGTATCAAATATTTTGCCTGGATTCATAATTTTAGTTGGATCAAAAGCGCCTTTAAGCTCTCTGAATGAATCTATTATTTTTGGACCATACATTTTTTCAGACCAAACTCCTCTTACAATTCCGTCTCCATGCTCTCCGCTCAAAGATCCGTCAAACTCCTTAACTAAATCAGAAATTTCATCTGAAATCTTAATCATTCTTTCTATTCCGTCCTTAGTTTTTAGGTTGATTGTTGGTCTTATATGCAAACATCCTTCAGATGCATGACCATAATAACCAGCTTCGGTTCCATTATTTCTTACAATCTCATCAAATCTTTTAACATATTCTGGTAACTTTTCTGGAGAAACGGCTGTATCTTCTACAAAGGGAATTGGCTTCTTATCTCCTGGGATATTCATCATAAGTCCTAAGCCAGCTTGTCTCATAGCCCAAACCTGTGATATTTTTGCAGAATCAAAAAGAGTGGTTATCGCGTATGAGAGATTTAGTCGTCTCATTTTATCAGATAGCTTCTTAATTTTACTTCTAACCTCTGTTTCAGTTTCTCCGTTCATTTCAACTACTAAAATATCGGTAGGTTCTCCTTGTAAGAAATCTAAATTTCTTGAAAAACCTAAAGATTGTTTTGCCTGAGTAATTATCATTTTTCCAATATGTTCAACAGCTGCAGGTCCTTCTTCAAGGGTAGCAACAGTTGCTTCCATTGATTCAATTAAATCTTTGAAATGTAAAATTGCTAATCCTACATATTTAGGTAATGGTTCTAGATTTAGCTTCGCTTTTGTTACTGCAGCTAAAGTCCCTTCTGATCCAACCATTATATTAACTAGGTTTAATTTATTAGAATTTGGATGTACCATATCTAGGTTATACCCACCTACTCTTCTATTAACCTTAGAGTATCTAGCATTTATTTCGTTATAATATTTAGATGACATACTCATTACGTCTCTATAGATCTTTCCTTCTAAATTTTCTAATGAGATTTTATCCTCTAATCTCTTACCGGACAATTCCTCAAAATAAGCTTTAGAACTATCTGATAAGATTACTTCCATTTCTCTGACCTGATCAACAGTTTTACCATAAATAACTGAATGTGATCCACATGAATTATTTCCCATTGCACCTCCAACATTTGCTCGAGATTTAGTGGACGGATCAGGTGTGAAATGCAAATTTGTATACTTTAGCTTTTGATTTAAGTTATCAATAGTTATACCTGGTTCTGTGATAACATAATTTTCTTCAGGATTTATTTCTAATACATTGTGCATGTATTTTGAAAAATCTATTACGACGGCTGAATTTACAGTTTGCCCAGATAGACTTGTACCTCCACCTCTTGGCAATATAGCTGTATTATTTCTATTACATATATCAATGATTGCAGAGACATCATCAGCGTTTTTAGGAAGAGTGACTCCAATTGGAGTCATGCTGTAAATAGAGCCATCAGTGGAATACATTTGTTTGTATACTTCGTCAAATTTAACTTCACCCTGTATACTTTTACTGATCTCATTTTCTAAATGAGCATTAATCTCTTTACTAGATTTTTTATTAGCTAGTGTCATTAAAATTAATTAATTAATGGAATCAATGGTATATATTTGTTCTCCACCAGGTGTAGAAACAGTAACTTCATCACCCATCCTTCTGCCAAGTATGGCAGAACCAACTGGTGAAACACTTGATATTTTACCTAGAAGTGGGTTTGCTTCATTTGCTTCTACTAATTGATAATCGTAATTGTTATTATTACTATGATTCTTAACAGAAACTTTAGATCCTATTACGATTCTATCTCCACCTGAAGTACTATCAATTATATTTGCTATCTTAAGAATTGATTCAATCTCAAAAATTTTAGAGTTGACCATTTCAATCTTTTCCCTTGCTGCATCTAGAGGTGCATTTTCTCTAATATCACCATCTGCAGCAGCTCTTCTAACTTCTTCAGCTAATTGAGGTCTCTCGGACTTAAAATCTTTTAGTTGTTTTTCATAGTCCTTATAGCCAGCTTCTGTTAGATTTATTTGTTGCACCTTGCTATCTTCAAGCCTTTTTGTTATTTTGCCTACATTAGATTTTTTCATTCTAAGATGAGAGGCTAAGTTAGAGTTAGTCAATTCAGATGATCTTAGAAAAGTTAGAAATTTTTTGATATGAGCTACTTTTTGGGGGCTAGTATCTGTACTAGATCTTTTAGCAAACTCATCTGAGTAAACTCCAATTTCTGAGGGAGTGATAGTTTCAACAGTCCTATCAGGACCCAGCCACCTAACCATTCTTCCAATTTCTTGCTGTGCTGTATTATTTAATTTTCTTGAGGATGTTTTCACATAGAACTGAAAAGCATCAGACAGGCTATTTACTTCAGAAATGTTTTCAGTTTCCTCTATAATTGACTTAACTTCAGCTTTCTTAGACAATTCAAAACTCCCCAGTAAAATTTCGTATCCTATCATTTTAAATGAATTTTTGATAAAAAGCTTTCTTAAATGAATGTTTTTATGAAGAAACAATTTTTTTATTCAATATTTTTGATAATATTAAATAATTGAAAAATAAAAGATATTATCGAAGAATAAGAAATTTAAGAAAAAATGCCAAAAAGAACTTATCAACCGAAAAATAGAAGAAGAGCTAGGGTGCATGGGTTTAGATCTAGAATGAGATCAGCTAGCGGAAGAAGAGTTTTGGCAAGAAGACGAAATAAGGGTCGAGAAAGACTTACTGTTTAATTAGATTTGGAATTTATCAGTCTAAAAAAAAAATCAGAATTTATTGAATTAAAAAAATTCGGTAAAAAAATTAATTATAGATTTGTTTCAATTACATTTCTTGAAAACCAAGATGATTTTAGATTGGGATTTCAAATAACAAAAAAATCTGGTAATGCAGTTTTTAGAAATAAAATCAAAAGACAGATAAAAAATCTGATAAATGAAATATTTTCTAACCAATTGGAAATTCCAATGAATAAAGGTTTTTGGTTGCTAATTTACGTAAATCCAAAGATAGATAAATTCCAATATTCTGAATATAAATCTTTTTTTAGAAAGAAATTTGATTTATAGGAAAAAAAATTGAATGAAATAAAATTATTTTCACTCAAAATTGATATGATTATGAAAAAATCATCTAATGCTTTTTTATCATTTTATAAATATGCAATATCCCCATACCTCATGAGTCAATGCTGCTACGCTATATCTTGCTCCGAATACTCAAAATTTATAATTAATGAAAAAGGATTTATTTTAGGGCTAATTTACTCTTTTATTAGATTATCTAAGTGTACCTTATTACCTTTTAGAAAATTTATATTCATTAATAAAAAAATTAAGCTTTTATTATTCGTTTTTACTTTCTTTACTTTTGTCTCTTGTACGAATTTTGAACATCAAGGTGGTTGGTCTGATGTAATACTAGATCCTGACAATAAAAGTTTTTTTGTTACATCTAATAAAGGTAAGGTATTTAACATAGTTTCGAATGATGGTATTCCGAGAATAAACTGGTCTTACCCTGAAGAAGAAAAAGGAACTTCATACTCAAATCCTATTTTATATAAAAATTCTATATTAAGTGCAAAATTTGATTGCAGGGGTAAAAATTGTGAGGGGGAAGTTTTCGAAATAAGAAAATCAGATGGCCAGGTTATTTGGAATAAAAATATACCATCCAAAATAAACCCAAAGCTTCAAATATTTAATGATATTTTGATTTTCTCAACCCTTGAAAAGCAAAATAGTGTAGAGGATCCAAAATCAAGTAATATTTACCTTATTTCTCTTAGAGATGACGATACAAAAGGAGAAGTTGTAGGCAAAATACCTGTTATTGGTGAAATTTGGAATGGAGTCTACCTAAATAATGAAAAAATTTTTGCTGCAACATTAGAAGGATCCCTACATATTTTTGATGCTAATAAGTTCGGAGATTTTTCAAATAACTCTTTAGATGAAATTTCAATAGATAAGGTTAATTTCCCCTATGCAATAAACTCTCCATTATTCTTTTTAGAAAATCGAATAATGTTTTCTGATACATCAGGTATGTTTTATTCTGCAGATATAAATAACCTTCAAAATTTTAATCAAATAGATTTAGAAAACTGGATGATTTCTAAGCCCTTATTTAATGATTCCAAAATTTATGTGTTTACTCTCAATGGAGATATAATTACAATTCATCCTGATAAATTTGAAATTATAGAAACATTTAATACGGATAAAGTTATTGTAGGAGATCCTAAAATCCTAAAACTCGATACTGATGAATATATACTTTTACCCACTGAAAAAGAAGGTATTGAGATTATTAATATTAATGAATTTGATAAAGGTAATAGCGTAGGTAGGTATTCTACTGAAGAAAAATTGTATAGCTCTCCATTAATCTTTGAAAATAATTTGATAATTCATACCCAAGAAAGTAAATTATTATTTTTTAAGGTTAAAACAAGAGATATGTACTATTGCCTTAATTTAAATGAAGAAAAGATATGTAACTAATTATGAATATTTTTAGTTTATTTTGGACAAACATAATAATGAAGCCTATGATAAATAGTCTTTCTATTCTCTATGATTTATTAGGCAATAATTTAGGTCTTTCTATTATAAGCTTTACTGTTATTGTAAGATTTATTCTTATTCCACTTACTATCAGGCAAACAAAACAGATGAAAAGGATGCAGGATCTTCAACCACAGCTTCAGGCTATTCAAAAGAAGTATAAAAATAAAACTCCACAAACTAGACAAAAGCTACAGCAGGAAACTATGGCTCTATATAAAGAGGCAGGAGTAAATCCTATTGGTTGCTTAGGTCCACTAGTAATACAAATGCCTATTTGGATTGGTCTCTATAGAGCAATTCTCAAGAGTGCTCCTTCATCTCCTGAAGGATTTGTAGATCTTTCTAAATATTTTTATTCTTGGAACTCATCAATTTCTAAGATACCTTTTAACAGTAATTTTATTGGAATTGATCTTGTAGATTTTGTTCAATTTGCACCCACTCCATGGCAGTTTGCACTTCCTTTGATTGTTGGATTATCAATGTTCATACAGCAAAAATTTACTACAGCACCCACAACTGATCCCAGGCAACATCAGACCCAACAAATGATGCTTTGGATGATGCCTATCATGTTCGCAGTATTTACATGGCAATTTCCTGCTGGTTTAGCAGTATATATATTTTTTTCTAATTTAGTTGGTATAGCGATACAGTACTTTGTAGGAGGTAAACAACCATTAATGCTTTTTGGTAGGCTTTATTTCGGTACTACAGAATCTAGAGAAATATATTTAGAAAAATTAAGTGCACAAAAAGAAAGTAAAAATACAGAAGTTAATAATTTAAATAAGGAGGAAACTAATGAATCCACGA
The DNA here is from genome assembly GCA_022451965.1 of Dehalococcoidia bacterium. Lineage (NCBI taxonomy): Bacteria > Bacillati > Chloroflexota > Dehalococcoidia > Dehalococcoidia bacterium. The sequence continues at coordinate 156,180 of JAKUNJ010000004.1, forward strand.
ATATTCAAAGGGAAGACAGTAGAAGAAGCAACAGAAGAAGCTCTAAAAACTCTAAAAAAAGATCTAGAAGATCTAGAAATTAAAATAATAGATACTGGAAGAAATGGTATTCTTGGGCTTGGAGGGCAACCAGCTGAAATCGAAGTATATATTATTGGTGAACCAATTGATAACTTGGGTGAAGAGATCGAGACAAATAAGAAAAAATCTCCTATCAAGCCACTTAAAAAGAAAAAAACAACAAGAAAAAATAAATCTAGCTCAAGTTCTACTACTATTACAAAGCCTAGCCCTAAGATTAAAAATGAAAATAAGAATTATCCAACTGAAAAAGATCCAGAACTAGAAAAAGCTGTTGGAAAAATACTAAGCAACTTAATCAAGTCTGCTAACTTAGAAGCAGATGTTTATGTTAGAGATGAAATGGAAGAAGGCTCTATCGTTTTCGAACTAGAAGGTAAAGACTCTGGCCTAATTATAGGAAGAAGAGGAGAAACTCTTTCATCAATTGAATATCTTGTAAGACTCATTGCTAGTAAAAATCTTGATAAAAGAGCAAATGTAATGATTGATGTTGAGGACTATAAATTAAGAAGAAAAGAAAAATTAGTAGGTATAGCAAAAAGAACTGCTGAAAAAGTTCTAAAAACTGGAAAAAGAATTAGCTTAGAACCTATGTCAGCCTCTGACAGAAGAATAATCCACGTTACTTTAGCTGATAATTCTAATGTTAGTACTCAAAGTAGAGGAGAAGGCTTGCAAAGAAAAGTTGTAATTAATCCATCAGAAAACTAAAAGGTGATCAGCTCATTAGTTATAGGGAATACCTCTATTGATATACTCAACGATTCAACGGAACAACTTGGCGGATCAGTTGCTTATATTTCAAATCTACTAGTGAAAGCTGATCAAAATGTTACTGTTATATCATCTTTTGGTAGAGATTATCCGACAGAAATTTTTGATCCAAGTATAAAATCTATTTTTTCTTTATCTAAGGTAACCACAAAGTTTAAGGTTAGTTATAAAGATTTACTAAGAGAAATGAGTCTAGTAAGTAGAGCTGATCATTTAGACTTAAGGTTTTTAAAAAGAAAAAAAATTCATGATGACGTTATCTTTTTTGTTCCAATTCTAGATGAAATAAATATTTTAGATACCAAAGATATTTTAAGAAATAATAAAGATGTGTTTTCCGCATCTATCCCTCAAGGATGGATTAGAAATTTCAATCAAAGAAAAATAAAAATTGATTTTTCCTTATTATCAGAATTTCCATTTTTTGACCTAATCTTTTTTTCTCATGAAGAAATCACTTCAGCTAAGATTGACCTATCCATATTATTAAAATTATCAAAAATATTGGTTATAACCCATGGTGATAAGGGTTCTACAATTTTTTCATCCAATAAAACTATAAATATTCCTGCACATAAAGCTAAAGTAATTGATTCTATAGGAGCAGGAGATGTATACGCAGGAATATTTATAGATGTTTATCTCAAGACTAAAAATTTAGAAAAAGCAGGAAAAGCTGCATCTAAAATTTCTTCTAAAAGTACTGAAATTTCGGGTTTAGAAGGTCTTAAAAATTATTTAAAAATTTAATTCAGACGCTGCTGTCATAGTTGTTAGATAAAAAATTACTGAAGCTATAATGTGCTTATCTTTTATGATTACCTCTTCAGGAGACTCTCCCAAATTACCTTGAGATGTAACTTTATAATATCTATAAATTCCATATGAAAAAAAGATGGAAGTTATTAGAAATAAAAAGTTTCTTTGATTACTTAAGATTTCTGAAAAGCAATATATTGCATAAACTAAAATATTTAGTATTAAAACTAAATAAATTACTCTAGGGACATATTTCTTTGAATAAAAAACTCGAATATCACTATACCTAACATTTTTATAATGCTTTGATTCAGAAAATCTTTTTATTAAAATTATTAATAAAGATGCTAAAAAAGTTAATATATATAGCCAAATAGATATGTCAAAATTAATTGATAATGTTCCTACTATCATTCTAGTAATATAAAAAATACTGATGCAAAGTATGTCTAAAGCAGGAATACTCTTAATTAATCTTGAGTAAGAAAAACTTAAGATTATGTAAAAAAATATCATATAAATTATTTTAGAATCTACAAGATATGCACAAGCAATACTTATCAAGAAAAGAATTATTATGAAAATAACTATTTCTAGAATACTAATTAATCCTAAAGAGATCGGCCTATTTTTTTTAATGGGATGATTTTTGTCATATTCTCTATCCATCAAATCATTTACTTGATATCCAATAATTGATGCGCAACAAAAAGATATGAATGCTAGAAAATTATTAGTAATAAGTGTAATATTTTCATCAAAACTTAGAATTCTCCATTTTTCTAATGTAAAGAAAAAAGGTACAAAAATTATAAAATTCTTAAGTACTTGTTTTGGTCTAGAAGATTTAATAAATTTTTTCATAGTTAGTTAATTATTTATATTTTTTATATAAATCAAATATAATTCAACGATTATATTAAAAAGCTTAAAAACCTATTAGATATCTACTTTATAAATAAGTTCTATGATGCAAACATTAAGTTACTTGCATTATAAACAGCAAAGAAAATCAATGGCCATTGAATCTCTAAACGAAGAGTGTGGGGTTTTTGGGATAATAAGTCCTAAAGAACAAGTTGCAGAATCTATTTACCTAGGTCTTTTTGCTCTACAACATAGAGGTCAAGAAAGTGCAGGAATTGCTACTTCAGACGGATCTAAATTATTCAAAAAAACAGATACAGGTCTTATAGCAAATGTATTTAAAAATATTCATGCATCAAACCTAAAGGGTAGTTTAGGTATTGGGCACACTAGATATTCAACTACAGGTAGTGATTCAAAAAAAAATGCTCAACCCTTAATTGTTAGGGGTATTAATGGAGAAATTGCACTCGGGCATAATGGTAATTTAGTCAATACAGAAGAACTAAAAGAAAAGTTTTTATCAGAATTTCAAATTGATTATAAGACAACTGCTGACTCAGAAGTTATTGCACATATGTATGCTAATTCATTAGGAAAAGATTGGTTTGATAGATCAAATTATTGTATGAGATATATTAAGGGTGCCTTTTCTATACTTATTATGACAAAAGATGAATTAATCGGAGCAAGAGATCCATTGGGTATCAGGCCATTGTGCCTAGGTAAAAAAGAAGGTTCATGGATCCTTTCATCTGAATCATCAGCCTTGTCTCATATAGGAGCAGATTTTGTAAGAGAAATTGATAATGGAGAAACAGTAGTAATAAATAAAGATGGTATCCAGTCTTCTAAGTATAATTCTAGGTCAAATGATCATAAGATGTGTATTTTTGAACAAATTTATTTTTCAAGACCTGACTCCATAATTGATGGGCAATTAGCTTATGAATCTAGAGTTAAGATGGGAGAAAGCTTAGCAAAAGAACATTCAGTTGATGCTGATATAGTAGTTGGAGTTCCCGATTCAGCAATTCCTGCAGCCATAGGGTATTCAAATGAAAGTAAAATCCCTTACACAGAAGGATTAATTAGAAATAGATATGTCGGTAGAACTTTCATATCACCTAATCAAAAATTGAGAGAGCTTGGGGTTAAGACAAAATTTAATGTTCTAGATCAAGTAGTTTAGGATAAAAAAATAATCCTAATTGATGACTCTATTGTCAGAGGTACAACTACTACTAGGGTTATAGAAATGATAAGAGATGCTGGAGCCAAAGAAGTTCATATGAGAGTTTCTTCTCCCCCTATAACTTCTCCGTGTTATTTTGGAGTTGACATGGCTACAACATCTGAATTATTAGCTAACCAATTTAGTATAGATGATATAAGAAAAATAATTGGTGCAGACTCTTTAGGATTTCTAAGTTTAGAAGCCTTGATAACATCTGTCAATTCAAATAAAAATAGCTATTGTAAAGCTTGCTTTACAGGTGACTACCCAATGCCTGTTCAGTTAGATTTTGATAAATTTCATTTAGAGAAAATAAAAGAAAAAAATTAGAAATGAATTCAAATTTTAGTTATAAAAAAGCTGGTGTAGATTTAGATAAATCAGATTTGATAAAAGATAAATTAGTTAATAATGTTAGCTCTACTCATAATAAAAATGTTATAAAGAATAATGATGGATTTGGAGGATTATTCTTAACAGATAATTTGCCAAAAGATTCTATATTAGTATCAACAACAGATTCAGTGGGAACAAAAGTCAAGATTTCTGGGAAAATGGGCCTACATAAAAATTTAGGAGTTGATATCGTAAATCATTGTATAAATGATTTGATCCCTCAGGGAGCAATACCTTTATATTTTCTTGATTATTTAGCTTTTGGTAAGTTAGATGAAAAAGTAGTATTAGAAATTGTTGAGGGTATATCAGAAGCATGTTCGAAAATTAATTGTGCAGTAATAGGTGGAGAAACAGCAACTTTGCCTGGTGTATACACTGAATATGACTATGATGTAGTTGGCTTTATGGTAGGTTCGGTTACAAAAAATAATCTTAAGTCTAAAGAAAGAGTAAAAGAAGGATTCAAGCTTATAGGAATGCCTTCAAGTGGCCTTCATACAAATGGATTCTCTTTAGTTAGATCAATTTTTGATACTGACTCAAGTATAAAAAACTTATCTCAAAAAGTTCCTAATGAAGAAAGAAATTTAGGAGAATTATTAGCTGAACCTCATAGAGAATATTTGTCAGATATTTTTACATTTATTAATGATATTGAAGCTATTTCTCATATAACAGGAGGGGGCCTTTATAAAAATCTTCCTAGAGTTTTTCCTAATAATCTACAAGCTAAAATTTCTAAGAATTCATGGAATATTCCTAATCTTTTCAAGTATATTCAACAAAAAGGGAACCTAAATGAGAAAGAAATGTTTGAAGTTTTTAATATGGGTGTAGGATTAGTTCTAATAGTAGATCCTAATAATTCTCAGAATATAATAGATCAGTGCAAGGATTCTTGGTTATTAGGTGAATTAGTTCCAAAAAATATAAATGAAGAAAGTGTAGTCATAGAATAATTCAGGTATGAAATGAGAGCATTAATTAGTGTTTATGACAAAACTGGTTTAGATAAAATATGCAAGGTATTGACTTCCTTAAATTATGAAATTTTTTCAACTGGTGGTACGTTAAATCATATTAAAAATTTGCATATAAAAGCTCAATCTATATCAGAAATAACTGAATTTGATGAAATCTTAGACGGCAGAGTTAAGACTCTTCACCCAAAGATATACGGTGGAATTCTAGCAAATATATCTAATTCAAAACATCTTGAAGAATTAAGGAAATATAAAATTGAACCTTTTGATGTAATAATAAATAACTTATATCCTTTTGAAAGAGTTATTGAGGATCCAAATTCTTCAGAAGATGAAATAATAGAAAATATCGATATAGGAGGGCCTTCTATGCTTAGGGCTGCAGCAAAAAATTTTCATAGAGTATCTGTTCTTGTAGATCCTAATGACTATAAATGGTTTGCAGAGAAGTTGGTTTCTAAAACATTATCATTGCAAGATAGAAAAAAACTTGCATTCAAAGTATTCGATAGAACTTCTAAGTATGATGCAAATATTTCTCGATATCTAAACTCTAATTTTGATGAGAAAGATATTCCGGAAATATTAAAAATTTCTCAAAATAAATTATTTAATTTAAGATATGGAGAAAATCCTCATCAAAAATCAGGAATTTACTCTAATACTAATGAAGGAGTTGCTAATTCAAAACTATTACACGGTAAAGCAATGTCCTACTTGAATTTTCTAGATGCAGATGCAGCATTTTCTTCAGCTAATTTTTTTTCTGATCATACTGTAAGCATAATAAAACATACTAATGCTTGTGGTTTATCGTCAAATAATGATCAGTTAACTGCTTATCAAAATGCGCTAAAAGGTGATCCTATATCAGCATTTGGAGGAATAATAGGATTTAATACGGAAGTTCAACCAGATACTGCTAAAGAGATATCTAAAACTTTTTATGATGTTGTAATTGCTCCATCATATTCTGATCAAGCTTTTTTGATTTTGAGTAAGAAAAAAAATATTAGATTACTTTTGTCTAAATTTTCTAAAGAAAAATATGAATATAGAACTATTAATGGTGGTATCTTATTTCAAGAAAAAGATAACCAAATAGAAAAAGTAAGCGATTGGGATTTTGTAACAAAATCAAAGCCCAATATAGATTTATATGACGATCTTCTTTTTGCTTGGAATGCTACAAAATTTGTTAAGTCTAATGCAATTGTAATTGCTGAAGGAAAATCTATTTTAGGTATTGGGTCTGGTCAACCTAATAGAATCAATAGTGTTAACCTTGCGCTATCAAGAGCTAAGCAATTGTTGACTGAAAAATCAATTTTAGCTTCAGATGCATTCTTCCCTTTTCCTGACAGTATTGATATAGCATATGAACATAATATTAAGACGATTTTGCAACCAGGAGGTTCGTTGAAGGATAATGAAGTTATTCAAAGGGCAAATCAGTATGGAATTTCTATGATATTTACTAATAAAAGGCATTTTTCCCATTAATGATGAATGTTGAACTCATTTTCCCAGTTTTAAACGAGGCCAATTCCTTAAGAGCCCAATTAGAAAAAGTTAGAGGTTTCGTTTCAAAAAATCTTCAATATTCATTCAATATAACTGTAGTTGACAATGGATCTACTGATGAAACAAAATTGGTTATAAAAAAAATGATTAAAGAAAAAATTGTAGATAAATATATACATTTATCTGAAAGAGGTAGAGGAAGAGCTATTAAGACTGCAATAGATAAATCAAAAAGTGACATAGTCGCATACATGGATATAGATTTATCTACGGATCTAAAGTTTTTGATCCCACTTATAGACTCTATATACAAGTATGGATATGATATATCTATTGGATCCAGATTATCAAAAGGTTCAAAAGTTATTGGTAGAAAAATGATTAGAGAAATTACTTCTAGATCATATAACTTTATTATTAAGTTATTCTTTCCTTTTAGTGGGATAGATGATATGCAATGTGGATTTAAGGCCTTTAAGAGGACTAGAATAAATCAGATAATTAATAATGTTTCTAATAATAAATGGTTTTTTGATACTGAATTGATTATTATGGCGAGGAGTGAAAATCTAAAAATTGATCAAATACCAGTAGTTTGGGTGGATGATCCAAATACTAGTGTAAATATACTTACAACTGCTATTGAAGATTTAATTGGATTGATAAAGCTTAGATTAAAATTATTCAAAAAAATAGTATAATTATAAACCTATGACAAATAATGAAAAGATACCAATAAATAGATCTCTTATAGTTGGAGATACTTCTGAAGTTTATCATCACCGAACACTAAATATTTTGAGAAATGAAGGTTTAAACCCATTCGTGACTTATGAAATTGAAGCAATGTCAGAAGGAGTAGTTTGTGGTATAAATCAAATTATTGATTTGCTAGAGAATGTACTTCCTGAAGCTGATAGAGAACTATGGGCATTACAAGAAGGCAATGAAGTCTCTAAAGGCGAAGTTGTAATAAGAATTAGATCGAGATTTGCTAATTTTGGTCTTTATGAAACTTCAATGTTAGGTACATTAACTTCGTGTAGCTCTTGGGCTACTGCCGCTCATAATTGTGTTGTTGCGGCATCAGGTATACCTGTTGTAAGTTTTGCTTCAAGATCTGTTCATCCATCAGTTGCAGGCCAAGTTGATTATTCTGCATATATTGGAGGATGTTCTGCAGTGAGCTCAATTATTGGTGGTAAATTAACTAATACTACTCCCTCAGGAACTATGTCTCATTCACTAGTCCTTATAATGGGAGAAACAGTCAGAGCTGCACTAGCATTCGACAGACACATGGAGAAAAATGTACCGAGAGTTGTGTTAATTGATACCTTCAAAGATGAGGTAGAAGAGGCTATTCAAGTAGGTAAGGCCTTAAAAGAATCTCTGAGAGGTATTCGTATAGAAACTCCTCCTGAAAGAGGAGGTATTACTCCAAGTTTAGTTGAAGAAATATCTCTAAAACTTAAGGGTGAAAATATTGATAGAGCAGAAATTTATGTAAGTGGAGACTTATCTCCTGAAGATATATCTAAATATGTTGAAGAAAAATCGCCTGTCTCAGGTTTTGCGATAGATAATTACATAGCTAGAGGTTCTAATATTAAATTTAGAGCTGATATTAAGAATATTGATGGAAATGACATAGCTAGGCGAGGGAGAAAACCAGGAATAAATGTTTCTTCAAGGTTAAATAGAATTTTTTAGTAAAGATAACTCTAATACTTTTTTATCTTTCTTTTGGACATATGAATCAATTGATTGTCTAACTCCAATAATCCATAAAATCTGTTTTTCGGTGCAAAGTAAAAGCACATTTTCTTTCTTTTTTTTATTATTTGAAATGATTTTTTTTACTCTACTTGAAAATGCCATGTCTTTAGATTGATGCAACCTGTCTCCGTCTCTTTTTGATCTGATATATAAATTTTTATTAATAAATTTTTCACTTATAAATATTTTATTTTCATTATTTATAATCAGATTTGATGGAGTATTTATTATTTTAGAAACTAATGTTATTTGTTCATTAATTCTTGCTTTACCAGGCATTTTTATTTTTAACTTGAAATCCTCTTGTTTCCTCTTATTCTTAAGGTTTTCAAGAATAAAATAACCATCTTTTTCATTTAAAATAATATCACCAGGTAAATTCTCAGATTTTGATTTTCCTAATAGCACATCTTCAATCATTTGATGGTGATCATAAGAAAAAAAATATCCTTTTTCAGAATTTTTTAAATTATTTAATCTATCTAAAATAATTGCTTTTGCTTGGGCTAAGTTCATTCCTTCAAATTCATTATTATAAAGAATTTTATTACTTGATTCTTTATCAATTATTTTAGATAAATTATTAATCGACTTTCTTATGTTAGGATTAATTTTTTCCAGTTCTGGAATAATCTTGTTTCTAATTAAGTTTCTTGAATAAAAATTTGATTTATTCGACCTATCCAATCTAAACTTAATTTTTTTTTCTTTACATAATTTTTCTATTTCTTTTTTTTGAATATCAATCAAAGGCCGAAAAAGAGTAATTCTTTTTTTATTTCTTTGAATTATTTTTTTGCTTCTTATTCCTTTTAATCCATTAATATTTGTTCCTCTAGTAATATTCAAAAGAATAGTTTCAATGTGGTCATCTTGATTATGACCTAAGAAAATATAACTAGTATCTAATTTCCTAGATAGATCAAAAAACTTTTGAATTCTATAATTTCTTGCCTTTTCTTGAATTCCTGACTTATGAGAACTCAAGTCAAATTCAAATTTAAGTAGTCTTAAGTTTAATTTTTTACAACTTTCAATTACCATTAGTTCATCATTATCAGAATCTGTTCCTCTTAATTTGAAATTTATATGGCAAACAATTATATTTTCTTTAGCATTCTTGATTTTTTGGTAAAGTATATTTAATAATAATGTTGAATCGGGTCCACCTGAACATCCAACTATTATTTTCTTTTTCCCTGCAAGAACATTATTAGGAATTCTTTTATATATAAGATAATCTGAACTATGTTTTAACATTTTTCTTAATAAAGTTTGAAGGAACTCTAATTTGAACCTTGATTATTTTATTTTTATCAATTTCTGAAATTGTAAATCTTGATCCATTAAAATTTGTCCTAGCATCCTTTTCTGGAATTGTTTGTAATCTATCTATTATAAATCCACCTAAAGTTTCATATCTTCCTTCAGGAATATCTAATTTAATTTCATCATTTATTTCGTCAATAGATATTCCTCCGTCAGCAAGAAATGTATCATTTCCTACTTTTACTATTTTTTTTACTGGTGATTCACCTTCTTCTCCAATTTCTCCTACTATTTTCTCAATACATCTAGATAATGTTAATAATCCTGAAATATCTCCGAATTCATCTATTGCTAGTGTCATCTTATTTCCGCTATTTTGAAATTCTTCTAATAGATCATCTAAGATTTTCATTTCTGGAGAAAACATTACTTCTCTCATAATCAAATTTACGGGTTTAGATTTGTCAGATTTTTCATCTGATAGATATACCATCACATCTTTCACACTTATTATTCCAACAACCTCATCTAATGACTTATTACAAACAGGAAATCTTGTATGAGGGCTTTTTTTATATATTTTTAGAAACGAACTTAGACTTAAGTTTTGATCAATCCAAATAATTTCTGGCCTAGGTGTCATTATATCTTTTATTTCTGTTTCACTAAATCTAAATATATTTTCTAACATTTCGCCTTGTGAGGATTCTACTGTTCCTTCTTCTTCTCCAATATCAATCAATTTTCTTAATTCTCCTGTTGTAACAGCAGGATTATCATTTATAGATTCCTTTAGTAAAGTTTTAGTTATAACTTTAGGTATAAGTGTAAATGTCCACACAGCAGGTCCTGAAATTTTCATTAATCCTCTAATGATTCTGATAACAAATAAAGACCATTGATCAGCTACTCTTGTAGATAAAGATTTAGGAGTTAGTTCTCCAAAACTCACAACTATTATTGTTGAAATAATCGTAGCTATAATCACTCCATTTACTGATCCAGATCCAAAAATGTTCAGGACTAAGGCTCCTACTAATGTTGCTATAAGAACATTTAGTAAATTTCCGAAAAGTAGTAAAGTACCAAAAAACTTTTCATTTTCTTCCAAAGTTTTTTCTATAGCCATTGCTTTTTTATTACCCTGATCAGATAGATGTTTTATTCTGACTTTATTAACTGCTATGATAGAAGCTTCAGATGCACTGATAAATGCACTTCCCATTAATGCAAAAATTATAATTATTATTAAAACTAACACATTAAGATTCTACATCATAATTTAAATTTTAATAAAATTTGTTTCTATGCCTCTAGGATATCAAGAGACTCATCTTCAATTTCTATTGAAGGATTCATTATCAGACCTTCAATTTCATTTGATATTTCTTGGTTATTCTTAAGAAATTTTCTTACAGACTCTCTTCCTTGTCCAAGTCTTTCTCCCTTAAACGAGTAAAACGAACCATTTTTTTCAACGATATTTCTTGATACACCTATGTCTAAAAGTTCCCCTTCTTTTGAAATACCTTCGTTATACAATATCTCTATTTCTGATTTTTTAAACGGTGGAGCTACTTTATTCTTAACAACTCTTACTCTGACCTTATTTCCAACAAGCTCCTCTCCAATTTTTAGAGATTCTGATCTTCTTAAATCTATCCTCACTGAACTATAAAATTTAAGAGCCCTACCTCCTGGTGTTACTTCAGGAGAACCAAATATTACTCCTACCTTTTCTCTTAATTGATTAATGAAAACGCAAGTAGTATTTGTTTTATGAATTGTTGAGGTTAGTTTTCTTAATGCTTGTGACATTAATCTTGCTTGTGCACCAATGTGGTAGTCTCCCATTTCACCTTCTAATTCTGCATTAGGCACTAGCGCTGCAACAGAGTCTACTACGATAATATCTAGTGCACCTGATCTCACAAGGTGATCTGTAATCTCTAGGGCTTCTTCAGCTGAGTTAGGTTGGGATATTAGAAGCTCCTGATTATTAACACCTATTTTGCTAGCATAGCTGGGATCCATTGCATGTTCTACATCTATATATGCCGCTTGCCCTCCATTTTTTTGTGCTTGGGCAATACATGATAACGCTAATGTACTTTTTCCTGCACTTTCTGCTCCAAATATTTCAACAATTCTTCCTCTTGGCAGGCCGCCTATTCCAAGCGCGATATCTAGCCCAATTGATCCAGTTGATATAGACTGAATTGATTCATCAATTTCAGAGCTTTCACTCATTCGCATTACTGCACCTTTTCCAAAGCTTTTTTCTATTTGTTCAATTGTAAGCTCAATAGTTCCGTTTTCTTTTTTTTGAGTTTTTTTTCTTGCCACTTTTTATCTCCAAATTTTATATATATCATTAATATAGCACAAATGTTCTAAATCATTCAAGACAGCTGTCAATAAACGTACAAGCATTTTTCTTTAGTCAGGTCTAGCCTCTAAATTAACCTCTAAATTTAGGTATTTATAATCTCTAACTACTTCTATTTTTACTATATCCCCAGGTTCAGTGTTAAGTGCTAAATAGGATATTAAGTCTTCAAATGTATTTATTTTAAAGTTATCAATTTTTGTTATTATGTCACCATCATAATTTATGCTTGACATTGAAGAAGATGAATCACCTAAAATACCTGATTTATCTGCAGGCCCATTAGATAAAACATTGAGTATCAGTATTCCCTTGAAGTTTTCTTCTATATCAGCTCTTATCCTTGTTCCGAAATCTAAATTTAAGGCAGTTATTCCTAGATATGAATATTTGTGATCTTTCCCATTAATAATACTTTTTACCACTCTTTTGGCTAAATTTATTGGTACAGCAAATCCAACGCCTGAATTTTGCCTTGAACTACTTTTTATTTGAGTATTTATTCCAATCACCTTACCATCCTTATTGAGCAGAGGGCCACCAGAATTTCCTGGATTTATTGCAGCATCTGTTTGGATTACACTTGGAATCTTATATGGAGTAAATGTTGAATCTAAAGATCTACCAATGGCACTAACGATACCGGTAGTCATGGTAAATTCTTGATCAAAGGGGCTGCCAATTGCTATAGTCAAGTCGCCTGGAGATATAAGATCAGAGTCATATAACTCAAGAGGAGATAATGCATTTATTTTTTCATCATTATTAGGATTATAAATTTTTATGATTGCCAAATCAGCAGAAGAATCTAATCCAACTATATTTGCTAAGTATTCATCGTTATTAATTGTTCTTACCACAATTATAGGGTTATTATTAGATACGGCTGGTTGAATAACATGATAATTAGTTAGTATATTCCCATTATTATCCCAAAGAAAACCTGAACCTGTTCCAATTTTATTGTCTGGGATCCCTGATAGATCTCTAGAATACAAATCTATTTGAACAACTGATTTAGTTGATTTAATGTAAATATCTTTATATTTATTTTCTGAATCTTCTAATGGTTTATTTTCTTGAATAACTAAATCTGACTCTTCTGGTGTATCCCATTGATCATTATCACATGAAACAAAAAATAAAGATAAGATTGTTATGAATGTGTAGAGTTTCATAATCATACTTTTAACCTTATATCATAATGTTGAAAATTTTAGGAATCAGTAAAGTTTTTATAAGAAAATTCATAATCTGAAGAGATTGGATATCTTCTATCTCTTCCAAAGGCCAAAGGAGTTATCTTTACTCCTGGTGGTGACTGTCTTCTTTTGTATTCATTTCTATCAATCATTCTCAAAATTTCAATTATTCTTTCTTCTGACATTATTGATGTTACATCTGAAGAGTTTAATATTTCTTCTATACTTTGTTTTTGTTCAATATATTTTTCAATAATCTTATCTAAAATTCCATAGTCAGGTAAAGTATCCTTATCAAACTGATTTGGTCGCAACTCAGCTGATGGAGGTTTAATTAATATATTCTTTGGTATTATTTCTAAATCGGAGGTCTCATTTATATGATTAGCTAGTTTGTATACTAATGTTTTAGGTACATCTTTTAGAACAGAAAAACCACCAGCCATGTCTCCATATAGAGTGGCATATCCAGTTGCCATTTCAGATTTATTCCCTGTGGAAAGGACAAGCCAAGAAAATTTATTTGATATTGCCATTATTAAATTACCTCTTATCCGAGATTGTAAATTTTCCTCTGCATTATTTTCTTTGGTTCCTTGAAAAATATTTTTTAATGTTCCTAATATAGAATTATGAGAATCTTTTATTGGAATATTGATAAGTTCAATGCCTAGGTTATTACAAAGCCCTTCGGAGTCTATTATTGAATGACTTGAGGAATATTTAGAAGGCAATGTTACTACTTTTACATTTTCTTTACCAACAGCCATAACTGCAATATAAGTAACTAAAGCAGAATCAATTCCACCAGATAAACTTACTAAACATTTTTCGAATCCATTTTTCCAAGCATAGTCTTTAGTTCCTAATATAAGAGCATTCAATATATCGTCTAGTTCATTTGATTCTTTTATTTCTCCTAAAGACTTAATTTCATTATGGTTATTAATTTTAATATCTTTTTCTATAATCGTGTAAATATGATTTTCTGATTTTTCTTTATAATTTATTTTTTTTGAAATTTCTAAATCAATTATTTCGTCTTTTTCTTCAAAGCTAGGTAAATAGGATATAATTTTGCCCTTATTATTTATAACCATTGAACTACCGTCGAAGATCAACTCATCTTGGCCCCCAACACTATTTATATATACCAAGTGTGAATTACATTCTTTAGCAACTTTACTAAGGTGTGTTTTTCTTAATTCTTTTTTATTTAAGTCATAAGGAGATCCATTTATGTTTAGTAGAAGATTACAATTTAGCTTTGACTGTAATTTACAAATTTCAAAATCATCCCATATATCCTCGCAAATACTTATTCCTATTTTTATATCTTTATTATTTAAAACAACTAATTCTTTTCCTCTAGTAAAATATCTTTTTTCATCAAATACTCCATAATTTGGTAATTTATTTTTTCTATATATAGCTAATAGTTTTTTGCGTGAGATAATAGCTGCTGCATTATAAGTTCCGAATTTATCTTTATCAATGAAACCAACTATCGCTGTTATATTTTTAGAATGATTAATTATTTGGTTTATAGCTTTTTTATTATTTTCTATAAACTTATCACTTAGAACTAGATCTTCTGGGGGATACCCAGTAACTGAGAGCTCTGGAAAGCATATAATATCACATTCTTTACTTTCAGCTTCAGATATTTTTTTAATTATTTTTTCAGAATTAATATCTAAAGATCCCACTTTAGTATTAATTTGATTCATTGATATCCTGATACTAGACATCTGTATATCTCAGTCCTAATTCACTTTTCTAAAGTATCCTTTTACATCGGGTAAGTTTGAATTCCCCTGAAGAAAAGTATCTATTTTTTTTGCACAAGATCTTCCACTAGCAATAGCATGAACTACTAGAGACTGACCTCTTTGCATATCACCACAAGAAAATATTTTATTAATATTTGTCATAAGATTTTCATCTGTTTTGACATTACCTCTGTCATCAAAATTTACTCCAAGATCATCTAATAAACCTTCTTGTAAGGGATGGACAAATCCCATAGCTAAAAGAACGAGTTCCGATTTGATTTCAAAATTACTATTTTCTATTTTTTCCATAGTATATTTACCTGAACTATCTTTTTTCCATTCAACTTTTTCACATATCATTTTTTCTAATTTTTCTGTTCCTTTAAACTCTTTAGTTAATATGCTATATTCCCTGTTGCCACCCTCTTCATGAGCTGAAGAAGTGCGTAATATCATGGGCCACTCCGGCCAAGGATTATCTGCTGCTCTACCTTCAGGGGGCTCAGGCATGATTTCAATTTGAGTTATTTTTTTTGCTCCTTGTCGAATTGAAGTACCTAAACAATCCGCTCCAGTATCCCCACCACCGATAATAACTACATTTTTATCTTTTGCAGTAATATCCCTGTCTTTTGGATTATCATTCCATCTATTTTGTTCGGAAAGAAAGTCCATAGCAAAATGTACACCATCTAATTCCCTTCCTTTTATAGGAAGGTCTCTAGGAACTGTAGAACCTCCTGCAAGACAGATTGAGTCAAAAGTCTCTAGAAGTTCTTTAGCTTTTATGTCTATGCCAACATCAACTGAACATTTAAAAATTATTCCTTCTTGTGAAAGAAGCTTAATTCTTCTTTCAACTACTGATTTTTCAAGCTTAAATTCAGGTATCCCAAATCTTAATAATCCTCCAGGTTTTTCACTTTTTTCAAAAACTGTAATTTCATGCCCAGCCCTATTCAACTGTTGTGCTGCGGCAAGACCGGCAGGTCCTGAACCAATTATAGCTATTTTTTTACCTGTTCTAATTTTTGGAGGCTCAGGTTTTACTAGGCCAGACTCCCAAGCTTTCTCAATTATATTTTTTTCTATCATTTCTATGGAAACGGGGTCATTATTTATAGAAAGAGTACAAGAAGCTTCGCAAGGTGCTGGACATATTCTTCCGGTAAATTCAGGAAAATTATTAGTCGCAGATAATCTCAAGTATGCAGATTCCCAGTCCTCTTTATAAACTAGATCATTAAATTCAGGTATAAGATTTCCTAAGGGACATCCATTATTACAAAAAGGAACTCCACAGTCCATACACCTAGATGCTTGAGCTTTAGTCTCCTCTTTTGTCCAAGGAATGTAAATTTCTTTCCAGTTCTTAACTCTTTCTGCTACTGGCTTTCTTTTTTCTGTATTTCTTTTTTGGTTTTTAAATCCTGAGATGCTACCCATTTACTTTCTCTCTGTTTATGTCTTTTGATTTATATAATATCTTAGCGTAATCTCTTGGTATTATTTTCTTAAATTGTCTTAATTCATCTTTCCAATTATTTAGAATTCTTTCTGCTATTTTTGATGATGTATATTTTCTATGATCACTTACCATTTTATATAGTTTTTTATCGTCATCAGATTGTTCGATAACATATTCTATATCTGATAATTCAGAATTAAAGTTTTCAATAAATTGATCATTTGGATCATAAACAAAGGAAATACCTCCACTCATACCTGCTCCAAAATTTCTTCCAACTTCACCAAGAACCACTATTGTTCCTCCTGTCATATATTCACAGCCATGATTTCCTATACCTTCTACAACAGCTTTAGCTGCAGAATTCCTTACCCCAAATCTTTCACCTGCTTTTCCATTAATATACACCTCTCCTCCTGTAGAACCATAAAGAGCAACATTTCCTATAATTACATTATTTTCTGGAATAAAAGATGAATTTTTAATATTTGGTTTAACCACTATTTTGCCTCCAGATAACCCTTTTGCAAAATAATCATTCGCATCTCCTCTAAGGTAAAAACTAATTCCTTTTGATAAAAAAGCACCAAAACTTTGACCAGCAGATCCTTCAAAGTTTATTTTAAGAGTATCTTCTGGTAGTCCATTATCACCATATAATTTTGTTAATTTACCGGAAATAATAGCTCCAACTGTTCTATTGGTATTATTTATATTAAAATCTAATTCTGTTTTTTGATTAGATATCTTCTCAAGGTTCAAATTAGATAATATTGTTTGATCTAGAGCAAGTTCTAACTGATGATCTTGAGAAGTTGAACAATAATTTTCAAAACCTTCAATGCCTGACGGTTTATAAAGTATTTTTGATAAATCTATTTTATTAGCTTTCCAGTGATCTATATCTTTTCTCTGTTTCAGCTTATCCACTCTGCCTACCATCTCATTAACTGTTTTGAAACCCAGAGCTGCCATTTCGCTTCTGAGACTTTGTGCTAAAAATCTAAAATAGTTAATTACTGCTTCTGGAGTTCCTTTGAATAATTTTCTTAATTCTGGGTCTTGCGTTGCTACGCCTACGGAGCATGTGTTTAGATGACATTTTCTAAGCATAATACAACCCATAGTTATTAAAGAAGCAGTTGCTACTCCCCACTCCTCTGCTCCAAGCATAGTCGCTATAGCTACATCTTTTCCTGTTTTTAGTTGCCCGTCAGTTTGAAGAATTATTCTATCTCTAAGCCCTTGCTCAACTAAAACTTGTTGAGTCTCTGCTACTCCTAATTCCCAAGGAAGTCCAGCATGTCTAATCGATGATATTGGAGACGCTCCAGTTCCTCCTGAAAAACCAGATATCAATACTACATCAGCTTTTCCTTTAGATACTCCAGCTGCAATAATGCCAACACCTACTTCGGATACTAATTTTACATGTATTCTTGCTTTTTCATTAACATTTTTGAGATCATGAATTAGCTGAGCCATATCCTCAATAGAATAAATATCATGATGAGGAGGAGGGGAAATAAGCTCAACTCCCGGTGTAGTTTTTCTGATTGATGCAATGTATTCTGATATTTTATGCCCAGGTATTTCTCCCCCCTCACCTGGCTTTGCTCCTTGAGCCATTTTTATTTGTATGTCTCTTGAATTTACTAAATAATTTGTATTTACTCCAAATCTTCCTGATGCAACCTGCTTGACTGCAGAATTTCGTGAATCTCCATTTGAATCAGGTTTATATCTTGTTTCATCTTCTCCCCCTTCACCTGTATTTGACCTTGCTCCTATTCTATTCATTGCTATAGCTAATGTTTCATGAGCTTCTCTTGATATAGAACCTAAAGAAATCGCACCTGTTGCAAATCTTTTTAAGATTTCAATTTCAGGCTCAACATCTTCTAGCTTTATTGATTTTGAATTTTTGTAGTCAATCTCAAGTAAATTTCTTATAGTGATATCACCATAATAATCCTTATTTGCCGCATCCTCGAATTTTTTATAGGTTTCTAAATCATTTTGAGTTGATGACTTTTGAAGGAGTGAAATAGTTTCAGGAGACCACATATGTCTTTCACCTGTACCTCTCCATAAGTAAAGTCCACCTAAATCGAGCTTAAGGTTTGAAGGTATTTGAGAGTCAGAAAATGCGTTTTTATGAAAAAGTAAATAATCATCGCTAATCTCATCAATACCAATTCCACTAATTCTTGAAGGGGTCCAAGTAAAAGATTTATTAATTAATTCTTCTCCAATACCTAAAGCTTCAAATTGTTGTGCCCCCATGTAACCTTGAAGAGTTGAAATACCCATTTTTGACATTGTTTTCAAAACTCCAGATATCGCAGCCTTACAAAATTTTTCCTGATTTTTTCTAAAATTTTCTGAATCTGAAAAACTTCTTACTGTATCCAGTGCAATAAAAGGATTGATGGCTGATATTCCATAGCCAAAAAGTAATGCAAAGTGATGAACTTCTCTTGCTTCACCAGTTTCATACACTAAATCTACTTTATCTCTTAAATTATTTCTAATTAAGTGATGATGTAATGTACCCGCAACTAGTAAAGAAGGTAAAGCTGCTTTATTTTTAGTAACACCTCTATCAGAAAGTATGATGATAGAAACTTTATTTTTAATTAAGTTTTCTGCTTCAATCTTAATTTTTTCAAGGCATTCTATAAAACCATCTTTGCCTTTTACAACATCATATGTAGTAGAAATTTTTCTTGACTTAATCCCATTATGCTGAATGCTTAGGAGCTTGGATATTTCCTCATTAAGCATTATAGGCCTTTCTATTTTTACCAATTCAGAATGTTCTGGTGTTTCAGATAATAAATTCTCTCTTTTTCCAACTAAAATACTCATTTGGGTGACCATTTTTTCCCTAATTGGATCTAGGGGAGGATTAGATACTTGAGCAAAAAGTTGTTTAAAGTATGAAAATAAATTTTGAGGTTTATCTGAAAGAATAGCTAGAGGAGCATCATTACCCATAGAACCATTTGGTTGGTTACCACTTTCACTCATAGGTTTTATAATCACTTCTATATCTTCATTTGAATATCCATAAGATATTTGTTGTTCTAGTAGAGCTGATCCTTCAAAAGCTTCTTCATTTTTGCCTTCTTCTATGTCATCTAAGTTAATTGATTTCTGATTTACCCATTTTGAGTAGGGTTGCTTATCAACTAACTTTTCTATTATTTCTTCTGAATCAATTATTCTACCTTGCTCAAAGTCGACTAGAAATCCTTTACCTGGAGTCATTCTAGACTTGAGTTTTATATTTTCTGAATCAACTTTTAGGACTCCTGTTTCTGAGGACATAATAAGGATGTCATCATTAGTAACTGTATATCTAAAAGGCCTAAATCCATTTCTATCTAGACAAGCACCCAATTTATCTCCATCTGTAAATGCAATCATTGCGGGACCATCCCAAGGTTCCATTAGGCCAGCATGATACTGATAAAAATCTTTAGTTTTCTGGTCCATCTGTTCATTGTGGTCCCATGCAGCGGGTATCATCATAGAAGCAACATGCTCAATTGACCTACCACCATGAAATAATAATTCAAACACATTATCTAATGAAGCTGTGTCAGAAGCATCTTCTTCACAAATTGGCAAAATATCTGTTTTTTTGTAAAATTTTGAAGTTAAGATATTATTTTCCTTAGCTTTCATCCAGTTTCTATTGCCTCTAACAGTATTAATTTCCCCATTATGAGCAAGCATTCTATAAGGATGTGCCAATTTCCATGACCCTAAAGTGTTCGTTGAAAATCTTGAATGAACCAACCCAAAGCAGCTTTCTATTTTTTCAGAATTGAGGTCGTTATAAAAATTTGCGAGCTGTTCTGTTCTTAGTAGTCCTTTGTAAACTATTATTTTGTTTGATAATGAACATATATAAAATTCATTATCAATAATTAGCTTGTTTTGAGGGTTCTTAATCAAATTAATTCTATTTTCAATAATTTTTCTCAAAATATATAATTCTTTACCAAAGTTATTTTTGTTCTTGGAATTATTCTCAATAAATATTTGTTTTATATTAGGCATAGCCTCTTTAGACCATTTACCTATTTTTTTTGGGTTAGTAGGCACATCTCTAATGTGTAAAAGACTTAGTGAATTTTCTTCAAGTTCACTTTTAATGATATTAATTATTTCCCTTTGAAGACTATTTTCAGTAGGTAAGAAAATAATTCCAGTTGCATAATTCCCTACATTTGGTAAATTTACATTATCTTTTGCCAACTCTTCTCTGTAAAATTTATCAGGTATTTGAATTGTAATACCTGCTCCATCTCCAGTTTCTGGATCACAACCACATGCTCCTCTATGCTCCAGATTTACAAGAACTTCTAAGGAATTCTTAACTATAGTATTAGACTTAGTCCCTTTGATATTAGCAACAACACCAACACCGCATGCATCTTTATCTAAGTGGTAACTGCAAAGACCTTGGGTCTTCAAGTTATCTAATTTTTTTAAGAGCATATTTTTCTTAAACATAATCTTTAATTTAAACTCAAACTTATAATTTTTTAATAATGAAATCCCAAAGTTCTTATAGAAACTTTAAGTAAAAATCTCTTTCGTAATCGGTGACTATTGAGTTATGATCTATCCACTCTTTTTCTTTATTGACTACAATACTATTATATGCGTCTAAGCCTATAGCGTCCTGCAAAAAATTACCTTTTTGAGATTCTTTAATAGCGTCACTTAAAGTATTTGGAATATTTGATTCCCAATTTTTGGGGATTTCTAAATTATTATTGATGCCAAGCATGCCTGCGTGAAGTATAGCAGCTAATGCCAAATAAGGATTGCATCCAGAATCTGGTAACCTAAATTCAATTCTAGAATTATCTAAATTATTTTCATAAATATGAGGAATTCTCACTAAGTTAGATATCTGGAGCTCATTTCCCATACCTGCAATTGGAGCTTCAAGGTCAGGTAATAATCTTTTATATGAGTTCAACCATTGATTAGTCACAAGGGCCATATTAGAAGAGTACTTTACTAAACCGGCAAGAAATCCTTTGCCTGTTTTTGATATTCTATCTTTGCCTTTCGAAGCAAAGGTATTTTTGTCACCTTTGTATAAAGAAAGATGGAAATGCAATCCACTTCCATTAAGGTTTTGAAATGGTCTTGGCATAAAAGTTGCAAAACCGCCTAATTTTGTTGCAGTTTGCTTTACAACCAATCTTGTAGTCACTATTGAATCAGCCATTGTTAGTGCATCAGTGTGTTTCAGTCCTATCTCGTGCTGTCCTGATGACACTTCATGATGTGAGCTTCTTACAGGAATTCCCATTTCTTCTAAACTCAACACACACTCTCTTCTTAGGTCAGATCCTTTGTTATCATCCGAGGTTTGGTCAAAATACCCTGCGTCATCCATATCTGCATTTTTTTTATCACTATCTAAAAAATAATATTCAATTTCAGGCCCTACATAAAATTTATATCCAGCTTTGTTTACTTCCTCAAGTTTATTCTGTAAAACCTTTCTACTATCTATTATGGATTCTCGATTATCAAAACTCTTAAGATTACAAAAAAGTCTAGCTACAGAATTTTCATTTGGTCTCCATGGAAGAATTTGCCAAGTTGTAAGATCAGGTATAGCTAGAGTATCAGACTCTCCGCCTCTAGCAATGCCTTCAATAGCGCCTCCATCAAAAATTACTCCTTTTTCAATACAGTCTTCTAAGTCCTCTACATTGATTGCAAATCCTTTTAACCTTCCTAGAATATCTGTAAACCACAATCGAATAAATTTTACATCGTGTTCAGATGCTTGCTTTAAAATAAATTCTTTAGTGTCTGAGTAATCATTCATTTTGACTTCCTACTTTATTTTCGTTGAATTTATAACCTACATTCCAAATTGTTTCTATAAAGTTGTACTTATGATCTTCAATTTTTCTTCTTAATCTTCTTACATGAACATCGACTGTTCTTGTTCCTCCATAGTAATCATAATCCCAAATATTCTTTAACAAGTTTTCTCTTGAGAAGACTCTACCAGGACTTGATGCTAACACTTTAAGCAGCTCCAATTCTTTGAAAGTAAGGTCTATCTTTTTGTTCTCAAGTGTGACTAAATATTTTTCAGTGTCAATTTTTAAATTTTCAAAATTAATTATTTTTTCGTTTGCTTCTACAGTATCTTTTTTAGAATTAGATAAACTTCTAGCGATTTGAATTCGTACAGAAAGATCATTATTGTTAGTTGGTAAAGTGATTATTTGGAAAGAGTTTTTATTTTGCGCAATATAATTTTCATATATAGAATAATTTTCGAGAGATATTAGTTTAGGTATAGAAGAATTCAATAATTCATTATATTTTTCACTAAAGAGATGAGGTAAATTTATTATAAGCAATTTATTTTCATCTGTTGATATTGAAATATCCTCTTCGATCTTATCTCCCAACAAGGGATGTGGCTCAGATTTAGTTGTGACAATTAAGTTTTCATCTTTATAGTTAAATTCCTTAACCAAATAGACATTTGATGAATGGAAATTTGCATCCAACAAACTTATTAAATGATCTTCTGATCTGAAATTAAATCCTAATAAAAAAATATCTTCGAACATAAAATTTTTAAACTTAAAGTTTTTATTTAAGCTCAATTTTACTATGAAAATTAAATATATAAGTTAAATAAAACTAAAAATAGTTGCAAAATTAACAATTTTTCGTTGACGGTAAGACAAGAAAATTCGTATACTAGTAGTTTGTGATAACAATTAGCTTTTTAGTAAACGCCGTATGAGAATATTTATCTAACAGCTTATTTTATTTATTTAGTATAGGAAAAACTTAACATGCCAACAGTCAATCAATTAATTAAAAAGCCTAGATCATCAGGTAGGAAGAAAGCTAAATCTCCTGCTTTGAGATTTAGGTATAACTCATTAACAAAAAAAATGACGAATGATTCTCAGGGTAGCCCCCAAAAAAGAGGAGTTTGTTTGCAAGTGAGGACAGTAACTCCCAAAAAACCTAACTCTGCTTTGAGAAAAGTTGCTAGAGTAAAATTGACAAATGGTATGGAAGTGACTGCTTATATTCCCGGTGAAGGACATAATTTGCAAGAGCATTCAGTTGTCTTGATAAGAGGGGGCAGGGTAAGAGATCTACCAGGTGTTAGATATCACATTATACGTGGTGCTCTTGATACATCAGGAGTAGAAGGTAGAAAAAGAGGAAGAAGCAAATATGGTGCAATTAGAGAAGGAAATTCTTAATGTCTAGAAGAAGAAAATCTATTGTAAGGAGAATTAACCCGGATCCTAAATATGGGAGTATAGAACTTTCCAAATTTATTAATAGATTAATGATAGGTGGTAAAAAATCAGTTGCTAGAAAAGCTGTTTATTTAGCTATAGAAAAACTTGAAAAACAAGTTAAGAGACCTGGTTTAGAACTTTTTGAAGAAGCTATGAAAAATGCAATGCCAACACTTGAAGTCAAACCTAGAAGGGTTGGAGGTGCAACCTATCAAGTACCTGTTGAAATAAGACCAAAAAGAAGAGTTGCTTTAGCTCATAGATGGGTTGTAGAAGCAGCTCGAGAAAATAAAGGAACAACAATCACAGATGCTCTTTATAACGAATTTATGAACGCAGTAAATAATACTGGAAATGCAATTAAGAAGAAAGAAGATTCCCACAGAATGGCTGAAGCAAATAGAGCTTTTGCACATTATAGATGGTAAAAGAAAAAATGGCAGAAGATTTATCAAAAACAAGAAATATAGGATTTATAGCTCATATCGATGCTGGTAAAACCACTGTTACTGAAAGAGTTTTATATTTTACAGGTGAAACTTATAAGATAGGTGATATTGATGATGGAACCACAGTTATGGATTTTATGTCCCTAGAAAGGGAGCGCGGTATAACTATTGGATCTGCTGCTACAAACGCATCATGGAATAACCATCAAGTAAATATTATTGATACTCCAGGACACGTAGACTTTACTGCAGAAGTTCAAAGGTCCCTAAGGGTTTTAGATGGTGGTGTTGTTGTTCTTGAATCTGTTTCAGGAGTTCAACCACAGTCTGAAACAGTTTGGAGACAGGCTAATGATTATGGTGTTCCAAGAATGATCTTTGTAAATAAAATGGATAGACTTGGCGCAGATTTTTATAATGCTGTTCAAACTGTTCATGATCGACTTGGTGCTAATGCTGTCCCAATACAAATTCCTATGGGAGCAGAATCATCATTCAATGGAATGATTGATCTTATTGAAAGAAAAGCTTATATTTATGAATCTGAAGATGCTGTTCAGCATAAAATTATTGATGTTCCTGATGAGTATAAAGATGATGTGGAAAAATATAGAAATGAACTAATTGAAAAAATTGCTGAAACAGATGAAGAGTTGATGGATAAATTTTTTGATGACCAAGAGCTTACAGTTGAAGAACTAAAAAATGCTTTGAGGAAAGCGGTTATTAATCTTGAGATATTCCCAGTCTTGTGTGGCTCTGCCCTCAGGCATAGAGGTGTACACCCTCTTCTTGATGCAGTTATAGATTATTTGCCTTCTCCAATAGATGTA
Source organism: Dehalococcoidia bacterium (assembly GCA_022451965.1). Lineage (NCBI taxonomy): Bacteria > Bacillati > Chloroflexota > Dehalococcoidia > Dehalococcoidia bacterium. The sequence continues at coordinate 181,299 of JAKUNJ010000004.1, forward strand.
CCTTCAATTAAGGGAACTGATCCATCAGATGAATCTAACTTGATTGAAAGAAAACCATCTGATAGTGACCCATTTAGTGCGTTGGTTTTCAAAGTTGTGACAGATCAACATGTTGGAAGACTTGTTTATCTAAGAATTTATTCCGGTGTATTAGAATCTGGTGCTAATGTATACAACTCCTCAACCAGATCTAGAGAAAGAGCTGGAAGATTAATGAAAATGCATGCAGATTCTAGAGAAGAAATCAAGGAAGCTAAAGCTGGAGAGATTGTAGCTGCAATTGGATTGAAAGATGCTATTACGGGTAATACATTATGTGATCAATCAAATCCTTTGTTGCTAGAGTCTATAGATTTTCCAGATCCTGTACTTTCGGTTGCAGTTGAGCCAAAAACACGTTCCGATCAGGATAAAATGGGAGAATCTCTAGCTAGATTAGTTGGAGAAGATCCAACTCTTCAAACATGGACAGATGAAGAATCAGGTCAAACAGTATTAGCAGGAATGGGTGAGCTGCATTTAGACGTTATTGTTGAAAGACTTAGAAGAGAATTTGATGTAGATGCTATACAGGGCGCACCCAAAGTAGCTTACAGAGAAACTATAACAGTTGCTTCTGAAAAGCAAGGTAAATTTATAAGACAATCGGGAGGTAAAGGCCAGTATGGTGATTGTACTTTGAGAATTGAGCCTTTGGAGCCGGGTTCAGGTATTTTATTTGAATCTGAAATTACTGGTGCAACTTTGCCTACTGAATATTACAAACCAATCGAATCAGGATTCAGGGAAGCTGCTGCAAGTGGAGTAATTGCTGGATATCCAGTAGTTGATGTTAAAGCTGTTTTGACTGATGGATCACACCATGATGTAGACTCCTCTGAAATGGCTTTCAAGATTGCTGGATCAATGGCTTTCAAATCTGCTATGACTGCTGGATCTCCTTCTTTGCTAGAACCAATCATGAAAATTGATATTGTAACACCGGAAGAATTTTTAGGTGACTGTTTAGGAGATTTGAATTCGAGGCGTGCTCAAATTCTATCTATGGATCAACAAGCTAACTCCCAAGCTATAAAGGCATACGTGCCATTAGGTGAGACTTTTCAATATGCTACAACACTAAGATCACTCACAACTGGAAGAGCTAGTTTTTCTATGGAATTAGATCACTATGCAAAGGTTCCAAATCATATCGCTACTGAAATTTCAGGTAAAGGAAAGGAAAGCTGATGGCTCCAACTCAAAAAATGAGAATAATTTTGAAATCTTTTGATCATCGAGTTCTTGATGTTTCAGCACAACAAATTTTAGAAACTGCTGAAAGAACTGGAGCTAGAGTTGCAGGACCTGTTCCTATGCCAACAACTAAAAGAATGTTTACAGTAATTAGATCTCCTCATGTGAATAAAGATTCAAGAGAATACTTTGAATTAAGAACTCATAAAAGGTTAATAGATATTCTAGAACCATCTTCAAAAACAATAGACTCTCTTACAAGTTTGAGTGTGCCATCTGGAGTAGATATAGCGATAAAGCTCTAATAACTTAAGGAAATTATGTCAATTAAAGGAATAATAGGAAAAAAATTAGGTATGTCCACCATTTATAGTGAAAACGGTGAAGCTATACCTGTAACTGTTATTAAAGCAGGACCTTGTACCGTGACTCAAGTAAAAACTGAGAACAAAGATGGTTATAATTCAGTTCAAATTGGATTTTCAGAACCTAAAAGTTTGAATGCTCCTCAAAAAGGCCATCAAGAAAGATCTGGAGGAAAGTTTTCAATATTACAAGAATTTGAAATTGATGATTCCGCTGAAATTGAAGTAGGTCAGCAAATTTCCACTGAAATTTTTTCAGAAATAAAAAAAGTTAAAGTTAGTGGAACCAGTAAAGGAAGAGGTTTTGCAGGTGGAGTAAGAAGATATGGGTTTAAAGGTGGACCTAAAACTCATGGTCAATCAGATCGTCATAGAGCTGTTGGATCAATTGGAGCAGGTTCATCGCCTGGTAGAGTATGGCCAGGGACTAGAATGCCCGGACATTTTGGAAATGCAAAAACGACAGTAAAGGGATTGAGATTAGTAAAGGTAGATTCTATAAATAATATTTTATTGATTAAGGGTGCTATCCCTGGATTCAATGGATCAACTGTAAGGGTGGAAGCTCAATAAAGGTTAATATTTTGGAAATAAATATAAAAAATAAATCAGGAAATTCAACAAAAAATCTAACACTTGATCCATCAGTGTGGAATTTGGAATTAAATGAGGATCTTTTACATCAATCAATCTATGTTTATTTGGCTAATCAACGACAGTGGACAAAATCTACAAAAACTCGATCAAATGTAAAGTATGCAAATCAGAAACTTAGGCCTCAAAAAGGATCAGGAAGAGCTAGAGTCGGTTCCAAAAGATCTCCTCTAATGGTTGGGGGTGGTGTAGCCCATGGACCACTACCAAAAAATATTAGAAAGACATTAAATAAGAAAATGAAAATTAAAGCTTTGAAAATAGCACTTTCTGCTAAATTTAATGACAAAGAATTGAATGTTATTGATCAGTCACCAATTAAAGATAACCCTTCTACAAAAATTATTAATGATTACATTAAAATTTTAGACCTAAAAGGGTCTGTTTTATTTGTTACTCCTAAAAATGATAAGGTGCTTATTAAATCTTGTGAAAATATAAATAATGTTGAGGTAATTGAAGCATCATCACTGAATGCTTATGAATTAATTAGGCCAAAAAATTTAGTTATATCAGTTGATGCAGTAGAAAAGATACATGATTTGTGGGGAAAGCCAGATTTCAAAACTGTTTCTAAATCTGCAACCCCAGCGAAGAAAGCAACTTCAGCAAAAAAAACAACTAAAGCTCCAATAACTGCAAAAAAGAAAGTAGTAAAAAAAGATGATTAATGAAGAAATACTGCTAAGTCCTATAATAACCGAGAAATCATCTATGCTTCAAGAGACTAATAAATATGTGTTTAAGGTTCATTTGGGTTCAAATAAAATAGAAATAAAAAGAGCTGTCGAAGAAATATTTGATGTTGTGGTCGAAAACGTGAATGTTATTAAAGTAAAAGGTAAAAATAAAATGTATGGAAGAAATAAAACTCTTACTCCATCATGGAAAAAAGCTGTAGTGACCCTTAAATTGGGAGATTCTATAAGCTTATACGAGGGAGCATAACTAAATGGGAATTAAGAAAAGTAAACCTACAACTGCTGGAAAAAGAGACTCAGCGGTAGACGATTTTGCTGATATAACAACGCACGAACCCTATAAACCTTTACTAGCACCTCTTACAAAAAAAGGAGGAAGAAATAATAAAGGTAGAATAACTGTTAGACACAGAGGTGGCGGTCACAAAAGAAGATATAGAATGCTAGATTTTATTCGATCTAAAGAAGGTAAAGCTACAGTTGAAACAATTGAGTATGATCCTAATAGATCATCTCGAATATCACTAATAAGATTTGAAGATGGAACCAAGAAGTATATTATTACGCCTAATAATGTAAAACTTGGAGATGTTATAGAGACGGGAAATTCTGTTTCAAATACTCTTGGTAATACTAAACAGTTAGGATTACTACAAACAGGAACTTTGGTTCATAATGTAGAACTTTCTCCTGGTAAAGGAGGTATAATGGTCAAGTCTGCAGGAACTTCTGCTCAAGTTATGGCCCATGAAGCAGGCTATACATTACTAAGATTGCCCTCAGGAGAAATGAGAAGAATTCTAAGTAAATGTAGTGCTACTATTGGACAAGTTTCGAATCCTGATAATAAAAATAAAAAATTAGGAAGAGCTGGAACTTCTAGAAGATTAGGAAGAAGACCTTCAGTAAGAGGTTCCGCAATGTCTCCAAATGCCCATCCACATGGTGGAGGTGAAGGAAGAGCTGGGGTAGGAATGGCTCATCCCAAAACCCCGTGGGGTAAACCTGCATTAGGTAAAAGAACCAGAAGAAATAAAAAAACAGATAAGATGATTCTTAGAAAAAGGTACGAGAAGTAAAACTATGACAAGATCTATCAAAAAAGGTCCTTATGTTGACCCAAAGTTAATGAAAAAAGTAATGAAAACTAAGGAATCAGGTAGCAGAGAAGTTATAAAAACTTGGTCTAGATCTTCTATGATAATGCCAGAAATGGTTGGTGTGACCTTTGGTGTACACGATGGAAGAAAATTTGTACCAGTTTTAGTAAGTGAAAATATGGTAGGGCATAGGTTGGGAGAATTTTCTCCAACTCGAACATTTAAAGGACATTCAAGAGGTAGTTAATGGCAAAGGCTTATAGTAAAAATATTGGTTATTCTTCATACAAAATGAGAAGAGTTATTGATCAAATTAGATCCAAATCTGTATTCGAGGCAAAATTACAGCTTAACCTTTTGGGAACACCTCTTGCTAAAGAAATTTTAAAGATACTAAACTCTGCAATTGCTAATGCGAATAATAATGAATCGTTATCCGAACAAGAATTATATATCACTACAATTTTTGCAGATAATGGACCAAGATTAAAAAGATATAAACCAAAAGCTAGAGGGCGAGCTGGAGCATTTGATAGGCCATCTTCTCACCTAACTATTGAATTAACAACAGGAGAATTATAGAAAATGGGACAAAAAACTCATCCTACAGGATTTAGACTAGGCGGTGTCATTGATTGGCAATCTCAATGGTATGCAAATAATGGTAAAAATTATTCTCTTCTACTAAATGAGGACAGAAATATAAGAGAAATAATAACTAAAGAACTTGGAGAAAATGGAGCAATTTCTAAGATAGAGATTGAAAGAGGGTCACAAGAAATTTCTGTTACAGTTTATACTGCTAGACCAGGTATTATCATTGGGCGAGGTGGAACAAGGGTTGAAGAATTAAAGAATTACTTAGAAGAAAAAACTCAGAATAAAGTAAGGCTCAATATCAATGAAATCAGAGTTCCAGAGTTAGTTGCTAAGCTAGTAGGAGAATCTATAGCGGAGCAACTAGAAAGAAGAGTTGCATTTAGAAGAGCTGTGAATACTGCAATGCAAAGAACAATGCAAGTAGGAGCTCAAGGTATCAAGGTAGTCATTTCTGGTAGATTAGCTGGTGCAGATATAGCTAGAACAGAAAAGTATATGCAAGGAAGAGTTCCTTTGCATACCCTCAGAGCTGATATTGATTATGAAATAAGTGAAGCTAATACAACTTATGGTGTTATTGGAATAAAAGTTTGGATATATAAAGGAGATATAATACCTACTGCAGAAAATTTATTGGCATTAAAAACAGCTAGGATAGAAAAATCTGATCAAAATGATGAAAATTTAGAAAACGTTCAGGGAAATAATTAAGATGTTACAACCAAGTCGAACAAAATTTAGAAAACAACAAAGGGGAAAAATGAGAGGAATGGCCACTAGAGGCTCAACTCTATCCTTTGGAGATTATGCTCTAAAAGCTCAAGGATCTGCTTGGATTTCATCAAGACAGATTGAAGCTGCAAGGCGAGCTATAACAGGTCATGTAAAAAGAGGTGGCCAGATATGGATTAGAGTTTTTCCTGACAAACCAGTTAGTGCTAGGCCTGCAGAAACTCGAATGGGTGGAGGTAAGGGTGCTGTTGACAGATGGGTAGCAGTAGTAAAAAGAGGAAGAATTCTATTTGAAATTGGAGATGTCCCTGAGGATATTGCAATAGAAGCTTTGAAAAGAGCTGGGCATAAGCTGCCTATTCCAACTAAGATTATATCAAGAGAAGAAGTGACATTTTAATGAATATTGAAGAAATAAGAAAATTAAATAATGAAGAACTTGTTAAGGAGCAAGAAACCTTAATAAAAAGTATTATGGAAAATAGGTTTAAGCATAAATCTATGCAGCTTAATGATACTAGCCAAATTAATAAGTTAAGAAAAGATAAAGCAAAAATACTGACTGTGATAAATGAGAGAAAGATTTTGCAAAAATTAGATCAAGATGAGAAAGACGTAGAAAATGAATAAAAAAGTTAGAAGAACAGGTCAAGTTCTATCAGATATAACTGAGAAAACTATCGTAGTTGGAGTATCTTGGTCGCAGAAAGATAGAATATATAAAAAAGCTTCAAGAAGACTAACTAAATTAGTTGCACATGATCCTAATAACGAAGCAAAGATCGGTGATAATGTGGTAATTGAGTTTTCAAAACCAATATCAAAAACAAAAAAATGGAAACTAGTAGAAATTTTGGATAAATAATGATTCAAAGAGAAACAAGGCTAAAAGTTGCTGATAACTCAGGTGCAAGAGAAGTTCTCTGCATAAATATCAATGGTAATAGCCATACAAAAGTTGCAAAAATTGGGGACACTATTACCTGTACGGTCAAAGATGCTCAACCAGGTGGTAATGTAAAAATGCATCAAATTGTCAAGGCAGTTATTGTTCGAACTAAAAAAGAATATAGAAGAATTGATGGTTCATTTATAAGATTTGATGAGAATGCTTGTGTAATAATTGGTGACGATAATAATCCTAGAGGTACTAGGATTTTTGGGCCTGTAGCAAGAGAATTAAGAGATAAACAGTTTATGAGAGTCGTTTCCTTGGCTCCAGAGGTACTTTAAATTATGTCAAAAATTAAAATAAAAAAAGGGGATCAAGTTCTAGTAATTACAGGTAAAGATAAAGGTAAAAAAGGTGAAGTTATTAGAGTTAATACTTCTTCTAATACAGTTGTAGTTGAGGGAATAAATATATTTAAAAAACATATAAAAAACACCCCTAATGTTACTCAAGCTGGAATTGTTGATACAGAATTACCTATAAATATTTCAAATGTTATGTACATTGATCCAGAAAATTCTAATATAGGTAGGGTAACTTTTGAGAAATTAGATTCAGGTAAATATAACCGTATTGTGAAGAAATCTAAGAGAAAGTAATTGGAGATATAATTGGTAGCTAACAAAACAGATAAAAATAATATTGAAAAATTGAAACCAAGACTTAAGTCTAAGTTTGAAGATGAGATCGTTTCTCAGATGGTAAAAGAATATAAGTACAAAAATAAACTTATGGTCCCTAAAATTTTGAAAACTGTAGTCAATGTAGGTTTAGGTGAAGCTCTTATTTCTTCTAATGTTGTTCAAATTGTATCTCGAGATTTACAGGCAATTACTGGTCAGAAACCTATTGAGCGTAAAGCTAAAAAATCTATAGCAAATTTTAAGCTCAGAGAAGGTCAAATAATAGGATTAACTGTTACTCTTAGAGGTGATAATATGTGGCATTTCCTTGATAGGCTTCTTAATATCGCTCTACCTAGAGTGAGGGATTTTAGAGGAGTATCATCAAAATCATTTGATGGTAATGGAAATTATTCTCTTGGATTGACAGAGCAAGTTATTTTTCCTGAGATAGACTATAACGAAATTGATAAACTAAGAGGCATGCAAATAAATATAGTAACTTCTTCTGATTCAGATATTGAGTCTAGAAAACTGCTTGAATTATTAGGCATGCCATTTGAAAGTTAAGGAGAAAATTTTGGCTAAAAAATCTGCTATAGCAAGAAATAAAAAAAGAATTAAGATGGTTGATAAGTATTTGCAAACTCGAACAGAGTTAAAAAGTATTGCAAATGATCCAAAAGTATCTTTTGAACAAAAGATGGAAGCTAGGCAAAAATTAGCTTTACTGCCAAAAAATTCTAGTCCTGTGAGAGTTAGAAATAGATGTCAAAAAACAGGAAGGCCTAGAGGTTATATGAGATTTTTTGGACTAAGTAGAATATCAATGAGAGAATTAGCACTCAAAGGTCATTTGCCAGGTATAAGAAAAGGAAGTTTGTAGAGGTAAAAAATTGACAATTCAAGATCAAATATCAGATATGATAACTAGAATTAGAAATTCTGTTTTAGTAAAACATAGCTCTGTTTCAGTTAATAAATCAAAAGTCAATGATAAAATTCTGGCAGTATTAGCAAATGAAGGTTTTATTACTCAGTATGACGAAAACATTACCGATAAAACAGCTAATTATTCAGTTAAACTTAAGTATTATGAAGATGGATCCTCTGCAATAACTGGACTTAAGAGAGTTTCAAAACCAGGGCTGAAAATTTATGTAAAAAAAGATGAAATTCCTTCTTACTTTTCTGGAATGGGTGTTGCGATAATATCAACTTCCAAAGGAATAATGACTGGAATTGAAGCAAAAAAAATGTCACTAGGTGGCGAAGTATTATTTTATATTTGGTAAAGAGGAATTATGAGCAGAGTAGGGAATAAACCAATAAATATACCAACTGGAGTCGATGTAAAAATTGATCAAGGTTTAGTGATAATAAAAGGTCCTAAAGGAACTTTAGAAGAAAATATAAAATCAGATCAAATTGAAATAAAATTAGATGATAATACATTGATAGTGTCTAGAAATAATGAAGAAATAGAAACTAAAGCCCTGCATGGTTTATATAGGTCTTTAATAAATAATATGGTTATTGGAGTGACAGATGGTTTCAACAAAAAATTAGAACTAATTGGTACAGGGTATAGGGCTCAAGCTAAAGGTAAATCTCTAGAACTTAGCTTGGGTTTTTCTCATTCAATATCTGTTGATCCAATTGGTGAAAATAAACTATCTGTTGAAGAGCAAACGATGGTTATTATTGATGGAATCAATAAAGAACACGTTGGAAGGCAAGCAGCAAAAATTAGATCCTTGAGAAAACCAAATCCATTTACAGGAAAAGGAATTAAGTACACCGATGAAGAAATAAGAAGAAAATCTGGTAAATCTGCAGTTGGAGCAGGGGGAGCTGAATAATGAAAATGTCAAAAAAAACTAGAGCCTTAGGCAGAAATAAGAGACATCTCAGAGTAAGAAAGAGATTATCTGGTACTCAAGAAAGACCTAGGGTATCCTTATTTCGGTCCAATAAAAATATTTATTTACAATTGATTGATGATTCTGAAGGTAAAACTCTTGCTTCAGCTTCTAGTTTGAAGTCGGATAATAATTCTATCAATAAGGATCTATCAAAAAAATTAGGAATAGAATTTGGAGAAAAGATATCAAAGCTAGGTATTAAAAAAGTTGTTTTTGATAGAGGTGGGTATCTTTATCATGGCAAAGTTGCTGCTATTGCAGACGGAATTAGACAATCAGGAATAGAGGTTTAATATGACTACAGAGAATATATCGGCCCAACCGAATAATCCAAATCAAAATCAAAGAAGACGAGGTTTTAGAAATAGAAGAAGAAATAGAGATTCAGATGAGATTTCTCTGATTGAAAATGTAATAAAAATAAGAAGAGTTTCTAAAACTGTAAAGGGTGGTAGAAATCTATCCTTCAATGCTATGGTTGCTGTTGGAGATGGAGCCGGAAAGGTAGGAATTGCCTTAGCAAGTGCCTCAGCGGTTCCGGATGCAGTTCAAAGAGCTGTTCAATATGCTAAGAATAAGATGGTGGAAATAAACTTAAATAATACTACTTTACCTCATGAGGGGGTATATAAGTTTGGATCATCAAAAGTAATGCTAAAGCCTGCTGCTCCTGGAACAGGATTAATTGCTGGTGGTGGAGTAAGGGCTGTATTAGAGGCTGTTGGTGTAAAAGATGTTGTATCTAAAACATTTGGGTCTACAAATGCTATAAATGTAGTTTATGCCACTGTTGAAGCATTGAAAGCGATGAAAGATCCTAAAAAAGAAATTTCCAGAAGAAAAAATTAAAACTATGAAAATAAAAATCAAACAAATCAAAAGTAAAATAGGAGTTTCCCCTGCACAGAGGGCGACTTTATCGGCACTTGGTCTAAGAAAGATTGGATCAATTGTTGAGAAAGAAGCTTCACCGCAAATAACTGGGATGATAAAAAAAGTTGATCATCTCGTTTCTGCTGAAGAAATCAAATAATATAACTTGTGAGAAAAAAATGCCTCAATTAAATGATATAAAAAGAAAAAATAAAAATACTCCCAAAAAAAATCAAGTTGGAAGAGGTAATGGATCCAAAGGAACTTATTCCGGAAGAGGTTCAAAGGGGCAACTTTCGAGGAGTGGAGGTAATCTTAATCCTACTTTTGAAGGAGGTCAGTTGAGATTAGTAAAAAAATTACCTCATATGAGAGGCTTTACAAACATATTTAAGAAAAATTATGTAGGCCTTAATCTAAAAGAATTATTAGCACACTTTGATAATGATTCTATAAGAATTTCTGATTTTAGAGATAAAGGCATTATTAAGAATAAAGAAATGATTAAAATTCTTGGTCATGGAGAAATCAAAAAAGCTATAAATATAGAAGTAAATTCAATTTCATCTTCGGCTAGATCTAAAATAGAAAAAGCTGGGGGAGAAATTAAAATTATAGAGTGACATTATGACAACTACCACTCAAACAAATAGACCTGCATTAATTCAAGCGATTGTTGATGCATTTAAGCTTTCAGATTTGAGAGCTAAAATACTTTTTACTTTATTTATCTTGGTTGTCTTTAGATTTTTTGCTCACGTTCCTGTGCCAGGTGTTGATAAAGAAGCTCTTCAATCAGCTTTTGATGCTAACCCTCTATTAGGTTTTATAGATATATTTTCAGGTGGTGCTCTAAGAAATATGTCAATTGCAGCCTTGGGTGTTTATCCATATATTACTGCATCTATTATCATTCAAATTCTTACCCCTTTACTTCCTCAATTAAAAGAATTGGCTCAAGAAGGAGAGGCTGGTAGAAAAGCTATTAACAGGTACACTCATTATTTGACAGTTCCTCTTGCATTTTTGCAAGGTTATGGTCAAATTAATTTATTCTCAGGAGCACTTGGCCAGGGTGCTCTAACAGGTATTGGATTTGGTGGTGGAAATAGCTTAAATACTCTAGCTATTTTATTATCTATGACTGCTGGTACTATGATTCTTGTATGGCTAGGTGAATTAGTAACCGAAAAAGGTATTGGTAATGGAATATCTTTGATAATTTTTGCTGGAATTGTTTCTACATTTCCATCAATTGGTGCAGAACTTTGGTTACTCAGAGATCAACCATTCCAAGTTGGTTTACTTATAGCTTTAGGTTTATTGATTATTTATTCAATAGTTGTATTTACCGAGGCACAGAGAAGAATTCCTGTCCAATATGGTAGAAGTGTTTTTAGAGGTAATCGAATGTATAGGTCTCAAGGTTCTTCACATATTCCAATCAGAGTTAATTCAGCTGGAATGATTCCTTTGATTTTTGCATTTTCAATTCTTGCTTTGCCAGCAGTTGTCGCTTCTTATTTTGTTGACCCAGCATCCAATGGATTTGTGCCCTCATTAGCACAGTGGATTTCTATTCAATTTGGTCCAACTGGTACTTTATATTGGGTAACAATATTTTTATTAGTTGTTATGTTTACCTTTTTTTATACATTGGTAGTTCATAATCAACAAAATTTAGCAGAGCAACTTCAGAATAATAATGGATTTATACCTGGTATCAGACCTGGTCCTCCTACTAAAGATTATCTAATGAGAGTAATTCTAAGAATTACTTGGGGTGGAGCACTTTTTTTAGGAACAGTTGCTGTAATTCCTTCTATAGCTGCTTTTATAACTGGATTAGAGTCAACTACAAGTATTCTTCAAAGTACAAGTTTATTAATTATGGTTGGAGTAGCTCTTGATACCATGAGACAATTGGAGTCCCAGTTGCTAATGAGAAACTATGAGGGATTCGTAAATTAGAATGAATGTTATTCTATTGGGGCCTCCTGGATCGGGTAAAGGAACTCAGTCTTCATATTTAGTTAAAAAGTATAAATTAAATCATATTTCTACAGGTGATATATTGAGGACAGAAATAAGTTCAGGAACAAAGCTTGGTAAACAAGCTCGTAAATATATGATCGAGGGAAACTTAGTTCCAGATCAGCTGATAATTGATATGGTATCAAAAAAATTGAAAAAATTTGATTCGGTTTTATTAGATGGATTTCCTAGAACTTTGAGTCAAGCAGTAGCATTAGATTTAGAATTTTCCAAATTATTTATGAAAATAAATCATGTACTATATTTTGATGTTCCTTCAGATGAATTAATACAAAGGCTTTCTCAGAGATTATCATGTAGGAATTGCGCTTCTACTTTTATAAAATCTGAAAAGATTGTATGCAATTCTAAACCATCTTGTAAAGAGCCAGAACTTTATCAAAGAGAAGATGATAAACCAGATGCAATTTCTATTAGAATGAAAAATTATACTGATCTGACTGCACCATTATTAGATTTTTATAATGATAAAAACCTAATGAAAAAAATTGATGCAAATGAATCAATAAATCAAGTATCTAATCAAATTGACAAAATAATGCAGATTTGATACTGTACAACCTTCTGCTATTACTTATATAATAGTAGTTTGTACATTATTTTTAGGGAGAACTCAATTAATTGATTACTGAGGGGTCTATTAAAACTCCAGAGCAGATAGCTTCTATGAAACATGCTTGTAAGATTGTTGCAGAAGCACTAATCCAATCTGAGACTAAACTTGTAGCTGGTTCTACAACAAAAGAGATAGATGAATTTCTTAAGCAATTTATTGAAAAAGAAGGCGCAAAGCCGGCCTTTCTAGGATTGTATGGTTTTCCAGCTACGGCATGTATTTCTTTAAATGAAGAAATTGTCCATGGAATTCCAAGTAATAGAAAGTTGGTAGAAGGTGATTTGATATCTATTGATTGTGGTGCAATTGTTGATGGGATGTATAGTGATCATGCTAGAACTTTCCTTATAGGTGAGGAAAAAAATGAAGAAAAATTAAATCTTATCTCAGTTGCAAAAAAAGCGCTAGATATTGGAATCGAGAATGCTATGCCCGGTAATAAAGTTGGTATGATATCTAACTCAATCGAAAATTATGTACTTAATGAAGGTTTTGATGTAGTTAGAGAATATGTTGGACATGGAATTGGTACTCAATTACATGAACCACCAAGTGTTCCAAATTTTGGAGATAAGGATAAAGGAGCTTTATTAAGAGTAGGAATGGCAATTGCAATCGAACCAATGGTCAATCAAGGAACTTGGGAGACAAAAGTACTTGAAGACAACTGGACTGTGGTTACAAAAGATGGCAAATTATCGACCCATATGGAAGATACTGTATTGATCACTGAAAATGGACCTGAAATTCTTACAAGACTAAAATAAATATGGCAAAAAAAGAAGCAATAGAAGTGGAAGGTAAGGTAGAAGAAGCTCTTCCAAACACAACATTTAAAGTTGAGCTAGCAAATGGTCACGAAGTTTTAGCTCATGCATCGGGTAAAATAAGAAAAAATTATATAAGAATATTACCAGGGGACAGAGTATTAGTAGAACTCTCTCCCTATGACTTAACCAGAGGAAGAATTACTTACAGGTTCAAATAATTGGAGAAATAATGAAAAAAAGAGCATCAATAAAAAAAAGAAGCGCTGATGACCAAATCATTAGAAGGCGTGGGAAAATAAGAATAATTAATAAGAAAAACCCTAGATTCAAACAAGTTCAAGGATAAATATTATGGCAATGCTAGCTGGAGTAAACATACCTGATTCTCAGAGAATTGAAGTAGCACTAACTGCCGTGTCAGGCATAGGTAGATCAACTTCTAAAAAGATAATTTCTGATGTAGGAATTAGTCTTAATTCAAGAGTTAAAGATCTCGAAGAAGAAGATTTAGCAAGACTAAGAAGTGCAATAGATAGAGCTCAAATGAGAATAGAAGGAGACTTGCGAAGAGAGGTTCAGCTAAATATAAGAAGGTTATCTGACATAGGTAGTTACAGGGGATTAAGACACAAAAATGGTCTACCAGCAAATGGTCAGAGAACTAAAACAAATGCTCGGACTAAGAAAGGTAAGAAGAAAACAATAGCAAATAAAAAGAAATTAACACACTAATTAAAGTAGGAATTTTATGGCCAGAAACAGAACCAGAAAAAAAGAAAAGATTTTTGTTCCACAAGGAAATGCTTATATTAGGGCTACCTTCAACAATACAATCATAACCATGACTGATAACAGTGGAAATGTTATTTCTCAAAGTAGTGCAGGCGCTAAAGGATTTAGAGGTTCAAGAAAATCAACTGCGTTTGCGGCTCAAAAGGCTGGAGAGACTGCTGCTGAAGCTGCAGTGGAGTATGGTATGAAAACAGTAGATGTTCTAGTAAAAGGTCCAGGTGCTGGAAGAGAGGCTGCTGTCAGAGCAATTCAACATGCTGGAATTAGAGTAGTTTCAATCAAAGATGTAACACCTGTTCCTCATAATGGATGTCGACCACCTAAAAAAAGAAGAGTATAGATAGGAATATAATATGGCAAGGTACGTTGGTCCAGTTAATAAAAGAATGCGTTTTTTAGGGTTAGAAGTTCCAAGAAAACCTGGAAAAGGTCCTAAGATGAATAGTAGAAGAAGACTTTCCCCTTATGGTCTTCAATTAAGAGAAAAGCAAAAAGCTAGATTTTTGTATGGAATACTTGAGAAGCAATTCAGAAATTACTATGATAAAGCATCCAAGGATATAGGATCAACTGGAGACTCTTTACTTATACTCCTAGAAAAAAGATTTGATAATGTAATGTACAGGACTGGAATGTTCAACACACGAAGACAGGCTAGACAAGCTGTAAATCATGGACATTTCTTGATAAATGATAAAAAAGTTAATATCCCTTCTTATGAAATAAAAGAGGGAGATAAGATTTCTTGGAAAGAAAAATCAAAAAAATCAAGCTTATTTGAGATTGCTACTTCAAATACTAAAAATAATGATACTGCAAAATGGCTTTCTTTAGATAAAAATGAACTTTCTGTTCAAATTAACAATCTTCCTTCTGCGTCTGATGCAGAGTTGGAAATTGATACAAGACAAATAGTTGAATACTATTCACGGAGGTAACATGCTAGAAAAACAATTTGGATTATCACCAATTGACGATATTTCAGTTACAGAACCTGACGTTCCTGAACTAAGTATAAGAATGATTGAAGGTACTGAAGCTTATGGTAAATTCATAGCTGAACCGTTGGATAAAGGTTGGGGAGTTACTTTAGGTAATCCACTCAGGAGAACGCTTTTATCTGGGTTACCTGGTACAGCAATAAATTGGGTGAAAATAGAAGGAATAGAGCACGAGTACTCTACTTTAAAAGGTATGAGAGAAGAAGTAAATGAATTTCTCATGAATGCTAAAGGTATTAGATTAAGATCTTTGTCTGATAGATCCGGAAGACTAAGATTAGAAGTTGAAGGTGAAGGAGAAGTCAAAGCAGGAGATATAATGGCTACAGCAGACTTTGAAATAGTGAATCCAGGGCATCATTTGGCTACATTAGATTCAGCTGATGCTCATCTTTCTGTCGAATTTAGTGTTGAACAAGGACAAGGATATAAAAAAGCAACTGAAGAAGATGACACAAACATTGGTGTATTACCAATTGATTCTATTTTTACTCCAATTAAAAAAGCTAATTTTTCTGTTCAACCAACTAGAGTTGGACAGAGGTCTGACTGGGAAAGGCTTACTCTTGAGATCTGGACAGATGGAAGTATAGATCCTCAATCTGCGTTACAAAAAGCTTCAGAGTCACTAATGGATAATTTTTATATATTTAGTAAATTTGATCAAGGTTCTGAAGAACAAAGTCCTGCTGCAGGTTTAGGTATCAGTCCTGATATTTATAACACACCAGTAGAAACACTTGATCTGTCAGCTAGAACACTAAATTGTTTGAAGAGAGCTGGTATCAATAGAGTTGGAGAAGTAATAGCTATGCCAGAAGGAGATTTATTGAAGATTAGGAACTTTGGTAGAAAATCTTTAGATGAACTTTTTGATGTTTTAGCAGAAAGAAATATGCTTCCAGAGAGCTAGATATAGAGGTTATTATGAGACATAAATCATCAAAAAATAAATTAAGTAGATCTTCTTCACAAAGAAAAGCACTCTTAAGAAATTTAGTTTCAGATACTATAAAGCATGGTAAGATAACTACAACTAAAGCTCGAGCAAAAGAAGCTAAACCTATTCTAGAAAAAATGATTACAATCGCCAAGACTAAAGATTTTAATTCAATTAGAAAAGTATCAGAATTTATAACAGATAAAAAAGTTGTAAATGAGCTTTTCGATAATGTTTCTGTAAGATTCAATGAAAGAAATGGTGGATATTCCAGGATTATTTTATTGGGTACAAGACAAGGTGATAATGCAGAAATAGCTATTCTAGAATTAGTTGAGTAATTACTATAATACATGCGTTTCATTATTTTATCTGGGAAAAAACTTTTTTGGATCTCAATCTCAACCTAATTTACCTACTGTAGAATCAGAGATTATAAAGAGCCTAAAATTATACTTTTCAAACTTTAAAGATTTTACTTTGGCCTCTCGTACTGATAAAGGTGTAAGTGGATTTCAATATTTTGGATTGAAGATAGCTGATAGTAATATTCACGAAATTCATAGAAAATTTGATGAGATAAGACTTAATCTTTTAGAAGATATTCATATCAAAAAAGTTTATTTTATGCCCGATAATTTTAATGTTAGAAAAGATGCTCTTGTGAGAACTTATATATATAAGATAACTGATAAAAAATTAATTGATTCAGTAAATATCGAAAATATGAGATTAGCTTCTAATTATCTGATTGGCAAAAATAATTTTATGTCTTTTTCAGGAAGAAATGCTAAAAATAAATTCATAAGAGAAATTTATAAGATAAAAATTATTATTCTAGATAAAATATTATTTTTTGAAATATCAGGCAAATCATTTATTCATGAACAAATTCGCCGAATTATTTATAGTTTAATTAGAATTGGTTTAGGAAAAGAAACCAAAGAATGGTTAGAAATTTTAATTAATTTCCCTTCCAAAGGTGGGTCTAAAGGTATAGTATCTTCCAATAATCTGACTTTGAAAGAAGTTTTATATCATAAAAATCACCAAAAAATTCTAGAAAAAGTGTAAAATTAAGTTTTATAAAATAAATACTATGACTTCTAAACTAAAACATTATTCAATAAAAGAGGTTTCTTCTGATGATACATCTTGGATTTTAATTGATGCAAAAGGTGAAACATTAGGCAGACTATCTACCAAAATAGCTATGATTTTAATGGGTAAAAATAAGCCAACCTACATATCTAATGATTTAGTAGGTGATTTTGTTGTTGTAATAAATGCTTCTAAGATAAAGGTTACTGGTAAGAAATTTGACAATAAAACTTATATTACACATACCACAAAACCTGGAAGTACTAAAGAGAAAAAGTTTTCAGACCTAATAGTAAAAAATCCTGAATATATAATCACAAAATCAGTTAAAGGGATGCTACCAAAAAATAAACTTGCGGCTAAAATGTTGAAAAGATTAAAAGTTTACGGTGGAGATGAGCATCCTCATTATTCTCAATTTGTTGATAAAAAGAAATCAAAATCTAAAAAAGAGGTAAGCGTTGACAAGTAAGAAAAATTATTTCTATGGAACTGGAAAAAGAAAGGCTTCGATAGCTAGAGTAAAAATATTTAATACACCTGGAAATATTCTAGTTAATGGAAAAGATATCAAAGAAGCATTAGGAATGGATGATTTAGTAAATATAGCTTTATTGCCACTTAAATTGACTGATAATGATAAAGTTTCAGCAGAAATAAAAACTCATGGTGGAGGGCTTTCTGGTCAATCTGGAGCAATATCTTTGGGTCTAGCTAGGGCACTTTGTGTAATGGATGAAAGCTTGAGACCAAAATTAAAATCTAATGGTTTATTAACTAGAGATTCAAGAGTAAAAGAGAGTAAAAAATATGGTCTCAAAAAAGCAAGAAAAGCTCCTCAATATACAAAGCGTTAGTTCTCACTTATAGAAATAAATCTCAAATTCTTGTTCATATCTTCAATAAATTCAATTTTATTATTTGGATAAAATTTTTCCGCTAGTTTTTTTGTAATCTTATATATCTCCTCATCAATTTCTAAAAGAAGGTATACAGCGTTATTTTTATTGATATTTTGTTCCCATTCAAAAATTTCCTTAATTACTCTAGCCCCATTCTTCCCTCCGTCTAAAGCAATTTTAGGTTCATTTTTTACCTCGTGAGATAAATTTTTTAATATATTTGATTTTATATAAGGTGGATTACTCAAAACAAAATCTATAGAAGCTATTTTACTTTCCTTTATTGATTCATTTAGTAGATTTATTTTAGACTTATGTAAATATATATTTCTTTTTGCAACTTTTATAGCTGATAGACTGATTTCAATACCAAAGTATTCTAAAGTAGGTAATTCTTTTTGTAAGATTATAGGAATAATTCCACTTCCAGTCCCAATATCTATTAGCCGCTTACCTTTAGTTTTTGAATTTCTATAAAATTTTAAAAAGTTATCTACCAGCTCTTCTGTTTCAAATCTTGGAATTAGCACATTTTCATTAACATAAAATTTATATCTATTAAAAATTTTTTCATTAGTAATATATGCTAGTGGAATTTTAGAGAGTCTTTTTGAAAAAATTAAATCTATTCTCTTCAATTCATTATCTGAAATTGAAAGATTATTTTCTGAGATAATTTTTAGATCTGAAATACCCAAAGAAAAAGAAAGTAGTGCTATAGACTCTTGGTAACTATCAGTAATACCTACATCATCAAGTTTTTTTTTATAAATTTTTCTAATATGACCTAGATTATTCATTCATTTGATTTATTAGAGATCATTTTCTTAGCCTGCTCATCTTTCATAAGAGGTTCTATGATTTCATCTATTAATCCATCCATAAATTCAGATAATCTATGAGTTGTAAGCTTAATTCTATGATCAGTAATTCTGCCCTGTGGATAATTATAGGTTCTTATCTTTTCTGACCTCCCACCTGAACCTACCTGAGACTTTCTAGTTTGAGAAATTTCATTTTGCTGTTTTTGTATCTCAAGATCCCATAGTTTAGATTTCAATATTTCCATTGCTTGCATTTTATTTTGTAATTGAGATCTTTCATTTTGACATGAGACCACAATACCTGATGGTGAATGAGTTAATCTTATTGCAGTAGCTACTTTATTTACATTTTGACCACCAGCACCTCCAGAGTGGAAAACATCAGTTCTAATATCATCATCTTTAATTTCAATATCAATTTCTTCTGATTTTGGGAGAACAGCAACTGTTGCAGTAGATGTATGAATTCTGCCCTGTGATTCTGTTTTAGGGACTCTTTGGACTCTATGAACGCCACTCTCATGTTTGAGTCTGGAAAATGTTCCTTCTCCTGAAATTTCTATTACAATTTCTTTGATACCACCTGTCTCACTATAACTTGAACTCAATATGTTCATTTTCCAATTTTGTGTTTCGGCATATCTTGTATACATTCTTAGAAGATCATTCCCAAAAATAGCTGCTTCATCCCCTCCTGTTCCTGCTCTGATTTCTATTATTGCATCGGCCTCATCAGTAGCATCTTTAGGAATTAGGGCTAAATTTAATTTTTCATAAATCTTTGAAAGTTCTTTATCAAGTTCTGTATTTTCTAAAATTGCTAAGTCTGATATTTCAGAATCCTCACTATTTATTAATTCTTTATTTTGATCTATTTCATTTGATATATTTTGATATAAACTCCATAATTCATTTACATTTTCTAAATTTCTATATTCTTTAGAAATTTTAGTCATTTGTGATTGATTAGAAATTATTTCAGGTTTGGTCATCATTACTTCTAGATCCTTAAATCTAGTCTTAATCTCATCTAATCTATTTAGCATCCAATCTTCCATTTGTATCCTTTTGCTAAATTTCTAAAATTGCTTTTATTTGAGTTATATTATTCATATCAATTTCTAATTGCTCTGATTTTTTGTGTAATAACTTTATTGATATCATATTGTTTTCTAATTCTTTTTTACCTACAAAAACTGCAGATTTTGCATTTATATTATTTGCAAATCTCATTTGTGCTTTTATGGATTTTTTTGGAGCAATAACAGTCTTGATTTTATTCTCTCTAAAACTATTTGCTATTTGATTAGATTTTATTCTTAGCTCTTCATCAGTGATAATCAGAACTGCATCAATAAAATTATTTTCTATGGTAAGATTCTTTTTTAATTCATTTACTAATCTTTCTATACCCATAGCAAATCCCACTGCAGGTGTATCTTGACCTCCTAAAATTTTTATCAAAGGGTCATATCTCCCTCCTCCAAGTAAAACTCCCTGAGGGCCTTGGGAATCAGTTATATATTCAAAAACTGTTCTGTTATAGTAATCAAGCCCTCTAACTAATCTATTATTTATTCTGTAATTAAAGCTTTTGTTATTAGACTTTAGATTTTCTAAATTTAGTATTAATTCTTCGTGATGCTTCAAACTTTCTGATGAAATATAATCTAGTGTTTTGGGAGCATTCTCAGCTATCTTTATAGTTATTTCTTCTTTAGAATCAAGTATCCTAAGCGGAGCTCTTTCTAATCTAAGTTTGTCTACTTTAGGTAGATCATTTAAGTATTTTAAGAAGTAGGTCTTCAAACTTTCAGTATATAAAAATCTGTCATTAGGATCTCCTAAGGAATTTATATTTAGCTCAATATTTGTAAATTTTAGCTTACTTAATATATCCCAAGCTATTCTTATAATTTCAAAATCAACACTTGATGAATCATCTCCTATGCATTCAACTCCAAACTGATGAAATTGCCTGAATCTTCCTGATTGAGGTCTTTCGTATCTAAACATTGGTCCATAATAAAATAGCCTTGATGGCAATGTTGTATTGTGTAAGCCATTTTCTATAAATGCCCTACAAACCCCTGCTGTATTTTCTGGTCTAAGGCTAATATATTCTCCACCTTTATCTTCGAATGAGTACATTTCTTTTTCAACAATATCTGTATCAATTCCAACGGTTCTTTCAAATAATTTTGAATCTTCAAATATTGGGGTCTCAATATAGTTATAACCACTTAATCTTGCAATTTCAAAACAAGTTTTTTGAATAATATTCCATACATCTTCATCTTTTGGAAGAATATCAAAGGTTCCTCTTTTAGCTTTATAATTCAAACTTATGAACCTAATCCAGATAATTGATAACTTTTACCTTCAGTTTTTATAGTGGGAGCATATATAAGAGTACCATCATGCATTTCTCTGACCTTTTCAGCTCCTAACATTCCCATACAAACCCTCAATGCACCAACAAGATTCCTTGTACCATCCGTTTTTGAAGATGGTCCAAAAAGCAATTCTCTAATTGAGTATTCTTGTTTATTGGCAATCCTTGTCCCCCTTGGAAGAGATTCATGAGGAGTAGCCATTCCCCAGTGGTTCCCTTTTGCAGGAGATTCATATGTCTTAGAAAAAGGTGAGCCTATCATAACTGCATCTGCACCTGCTACAAATGATTTACACAACTCACCACCGGTTCTTATTCCTCCATCCGTTATTATAGAAACATACCTTCCTGTTAATTTAAAGTAATCATCTCTAGCGCTTGAACACTCTAATGTGGCAGAAACTTGGGGGACACCTACACCTAAAACTTCTCTACTTGTACATGCTGAACCTGGGCCTACTCCCACTAAAATTCCATGAATTCCAGTCTCCATCAATTCCCTAGAAACATTATATGTCACTGTATTTCCTACTATAATTGGAACATTAATAGACTCAACAATTTTGGATAATATTAAACCTTCAAGACTTTTGGAATTATGCCTAGCAGTTGTTACAGTAGATTGTATTACAATTGAATCACATCCAGCCTCTACCGCTACTGGAGCAAACCGTTTAGTAGAAGCAGGAATAAATGATGCAAAACATCTTGAATTACTATTTTTTATTTTTTTTACTATATCTCCTATCAAATTCTCCTTAACAGGAGCTGAGTAAATTTTTTGAAGAAGCTCCGTTGCATTTTCTTGAGAAGCAGATGCTATTTCATTATATATTTCTTCCGTATCATTATATCTAACGTGTATTCCATCTAAATTGATTACACCAACTCCACCTAGATCAGAAATTTCTTTAGAAAAATTTGGATCTACGACACTATCCATAGCGGATGCAAAAATAGGTATATCAAGCTCCAAATTATCAATTTTTATTCTTGTATCTACTAATTCGGGGTTTATAGTTATTTCACCTGGAACAATGGCTACATCATCATATCCATATGTCTGCTCAATAGTTTTCAAAATTATTCTCCCATTAATCTATCTAAATCTTCAATTATTTCAGAAAGATATAATTCATAATTTTTATTTTGATATTTTAATATAATATTTGATTTATCCGAATCGTACCATGAAAAATGACCTTCCTCTTTTTGGTAATTTGCATTTTCAATATCTGCTTCTAATATTTCAAAATAATCTTTTACGTATTTTTCTCCTGTCATTTGCCAAGATTTTCCACCACTTATATTGAATATTTTTCTATGAGATTCATTATTATCAACACTATTACAAATTGAATCTACAACATCATCTCTATGAATGAACTCTATGTGTTGATTACTTAGAAATGGCCATTCTTTAGGAGGCTCTTGAAATACAGGAATTGATACTCCTGAAATCCTGAGAACAGTAAAATTAAGATCAGATTTTGTTACAATTTCTTCAGATTCAAACTTAGTGATAGCATAGTTGTCATCAGGATTTGGATTTGTATTTTCAGTTACTTTTTTATTATCTAAATTTTTCCCATAAATACTTACTGATGAACTAAATATGAAATGAGCTTTAGGGTTATTTTTTTCAACTACTTCTACTAGCTTTTTTGTTCCTTCTACGTTAACTTTTTTAGCAAGCTCTTCATTCTCATTAGCTAGAGGAGGTAGTATAGCTGCAAGATGTATAATTGAATGAACATTATTTATTGCAAATTCAAGATCAGATTTATCACTTAAGTCTCCTCTAATTATTTCAGTTTTATTAGGATCAAAACCTTCATAATCAGCACTAGGAAGATCAAATATTTTTACAAAGAATCCTTTGGAAATTAGCTTTTCAGTAACCAATCGCCCCATACTGCCAGCACCACCTGTAACGAGTACATTTATCACTATGTCAAAACTGTGCCTGGAGCATCAGCTTTGTCTTCAATCTCTTTAATAATACTTTCTATTTCTGACATATTCTGCTCATTTGAATCTGAGGCCATTTTTTCAGTGGCTTTAAAAAGCTTATTAGCTGAAGGTAATCCTGCTAAAGATTGAAAGAAAAACTTATCTTTCTGGGCATCTAATTTAACTAACCCTGAGCTAATTCTTTCTCCAAAATCTGAGTTGGAACTCATATCTTTTAGGTTATTCATAGCTTTTTCAAGTAAATCCTGTGCTCTACCCATGTTTATCTCCTAGATTACTATTCTTTTTTTGCTTTGGTGTCTTTCTTTGCAGATGTACCATTAGTTGATGTACCATTAGTTGATGTACCTTTAGGATGATAACTTGTATCATCATCTCCTGGATGCCAACCTCCATCTCCATGATAGGCGGCATCTTGATGAGAATGAGGGTCGACAGTTATATCATCACCCTTCACTGCATCAATATCAACTTTCTCTAATCTATTATAGCCTCTACCACCATATTTATCGAAAGGAAATGGCTGAAACTTTTCAAACATTTTTGCAAACCTAACTTTTGTAGGTCTTGGGTCAGGTGGGAAAGCAAATCTATCTCTACCCAGTGGTTGAGCATGAACTAATTCATGTTCTCTATTACCTAGACCATTTACAACTGCAGTATTTATTGTAGTTTGTTCACTTAGACCTTCAATGGCACCTCCGCCTAAATCAAATTTTCTTTCACCTGGTTCATCTATACCCATTTCTTCTGCTAATGAACCTGGTGTCCCTGGAGCATTTTTTGCAGCATTAACACAAGCTTGGTCGATAGCTACCGGATCTTTTGACGCAAAAACCCCTAGATGAGGAACTAGAGGCAAATCAGAAAAACCTGCACAATCACATTTTGGAGAAACATCAACTGCTACATTTATAAATCCTATATTTTCTCTTCCAACGGCGTGTATTACTCCCAAAGCAGCATCCGCAATAGCTATATCAGTTGCATCAAAATTAGCTAAGTTTGGCTCAAAAATACCTCTTGGATTCATCCAACTTCCACAGCCAAGACAATTTATGCACTTTTCTCTTTCCCAAAGTAATTCGTCTTTTTCTGTAACTTTGAAAAGCCCAAGAGGACAACAATTTTCTAGTAATTCCCAATCAGGATCTGCTTCTTTCCCCTTAAAATTTTCAGGATGAAAAACAGTAGAATCACCTATTCCATATGATGGATGTCTACCCATATGTACGCTAAACTTTCCTCTTTTTGATTGACATCCTATTCCTAAATTTTTTAAGGCTCCACCTATTACACCCATACCATGACCTTTAAAATGAGTAAGTACAATAACTTTATCAGCGGCAGCAATTGCTTGAGCTATATATGCTTCCTTCAGTAAATATCCTTCAGGAACATCAACTCTATAGTCACTTGTTCCTACGTATCCATCTGCTGACAAAAATGGGCAACCAAGTGTTGCAGAAGAAAACCCATTCCTTTCAGCGGTTTCTACCAAATCTAATTCGGTCACCCTAGAACCCCATGTGCCATAAGTTTGAGTTGTTGTATCACATGCGAAAGGTCTTCCGCCTAACTCTTTTATTTTGTCGGCAATCGCTCTAACATAAGCTGGTCTAAGATATGCGCTTGATCCTAACTCCCCACAGTGCATTTTTATTGCAACTACATCACCCTTATTTATCATTTTGTCAAAACCAGCAGCTTCAAAGACTGTAACTGTTTTATTAATCAAACTGGTATCTGGTGACTCACTTCTAGCATCCATAAAATATACTTTAGGCTTATCCATCATTTAAATCCCCTTATTATAAAAAGTTTAGAAAACTTACTTTCACTCTCCTGAAAAATATAAGTAAATTTTATATATGTTTATCATAATCCGAATAAAATTACATCCAATACAACTCTAAATTGAGTGAAATTTTTTAAAAAGTTAGCTAATATTCTGCTAAATGACTACAAAAATTATAAATATAGAAGAAAATCTCAAGAGAATTATTTCTGATATGGGTAATGTGTTAATTGCTTACTCTGGAGGTGTTGACTCGTCTTATCTGATGGATGTATCTAATGAAGTACTTGGTAAAAATGCAATTGCAGTAATGTCTTTTTCTCCAAGTGTAGCTGAAGATGATCGTAATGATGCTATTAAACTAGCTCAGAAAAAAAATTGGAAATATAAAATTATCAATACTCAAGAAATGGAAGATGAAAATTATGTTAAGAATGATGTTAATCGATGTTTTTTTTGTAAAGATGAACTCTACGGTAAATTAGTTGAATTATCTGATGAATTAGGAGTTGATTGGGTCTTAAATGGTTCAAATTTAGATGATAAGGGTGATTATAGACCAGGAATGAAAGCTGCTAAAATGCATAAAGTAAGATCTCCTCTTATTGAAGCAGAATTTACAAAAAAAGATATCAGAAACTTTGCTGAGAAAAGAAATCTTGATACTTGGGATAGACCTGCTTCTCCTTGTTTATCCTCACGCTTACCGTATGGAACTAAGGTAACTATGGAAGCACTAATCATGGTCTCTAAATCTGAAAAGTATCTCCGAGGTTTGGGATTTAGAATAGTTAGAGTAAGGCACTATGATGAGAAAGCTCTAATAGAGATCCCTTTAGATAAATTTGATGAATATAAACTTAATGAAAATAAAATCATCAAAACTTTAAGTAGTTTTGGTTATTCTAAAATCGAACTTGATAAAAAAGGATTTAAGTCAGGAAATCTTAACTTGAAAGCGGGAATTAAAAAATAATATGGACTTACAAATTTCTGGAAAAGTTGCATTAGTGACAGGATCAAATAGGGGAATAGGTAAAGCTACTGCTATTACTTTATCAAAAGAAGGAGCTGATGTAGCTCTTTTAGCTAGAAATGAAAAATTACTCTCTCAAACTAAAAATGAAATTTCTTCAATAGCTCCAAATATCAAAGTTGAATATTTTTTATGTGATACCAAAAGTAATGAGCAGGTAAAAGATACCGTAAGTAAAATAGAAAAACTTTTTGGGAAAATTGATATTTTAGTCAATTGTGCAGCAGCTCTTCCTGAAGAAAGTACTCTAGAGAATTTTCAAGATAAAAAACTTTTTGAACAAATAGAGGTAAAGGTTGCTGGATATATAAGATGCGCTCAAAATGTAGCTCCAATAATGAAAAAAAATGGATGGGGAAGAATCATTAATATTAGTGGATTAAATGCACGGTCTTCCGGGAATCTTATAGGATCTATGAGAAATATATCTGTTAGTTCTCTAACAAAAAATCTAGCAGATAATCTTGGACCTTACGGTATCAATGTAAATGTAATTCATCCTGGACTAACTTATACAGAAAGAAGTGATGATGGTATTGAAAAATTATCTAAAAAAAATAATATTTCTATGGACGAGGCAAAAGAACAAATTTTAGCCAATAATTCTATAAAAAAAGTTGTTACAGCTTACGATATTGCAAATATTGTAGCCTTTTTAAGCTCACCTCTTTCTAAGGCTATAAATGGAGAACCTATACCAGCTGGTGGAGGACAAAAAGGATTTATATACTACTAAATTATGAATCTTAGAAAAAAAATTATTTTCTAGTAGTCCAAAATGTAATTTCAACTGGAGTATTTATCGGAGTTAGGCAAAGTAAAACAATTTCTGATTGAGCGTTTCTTCTCTGTGTTACTGACAATATCTTGAAATTATTATCATCTGATGTAGTTATATCATCAGTTATATCTCCGTCTTGATCATGATCTACAATTGGGGATTTATCAATAGGTATTCCGAGAGTTATTTGTTCACCAAAAAATGTAAAATTATAGCTTGTAATTATTGAAGTTTTTTCATACCCCAGGTCACCTGGTGGTAAAGGCGTAGGAGTCGGAGTGGGAGTCCAAGTTGCTGCAGGCCTGGGGGTCGGAGTAGGAGTCCAAGTTGCAGGGGGTCTTGGTGTTGGAG